>DATCYE010000195.1:0-9639 GCA_036570485.1 Pusillimonas sp.
AAGCTGCGCCGCGACGAACAAGACCGGGAACAAGAATAAGGCCAGCAGGGGTAATCGCCTGCCGCCGAGCAAACCGCACTACACTGTGTCATAGGGGTCGGCCCTTGTGCGGCGGCCTATCTATATATCAGTTTGTATTTGCAGGAAAAAATCATGGCACTGCGCATTACCGAAGAATGCATCAATTGCGATGTTTGCGAACCGCAATGTCCCAATAACGCAATTTCGATGGGCGTGGAAATCTACGAAATCGAGCATTCCAAATGCACCGAGTGCGTGGGGCATTTCGACGAACCCCAATGTCAGGTTGTCTGTCCGGTTGAATGCATAGTGTTCGATCTGGACCATCCGGAAGACCACGACGCGCTGTTGGCCAAATACCACCAGCTTACGGCTACAACCTAAGCCCGGGCGTCGTATGGCCCGATTAGAGCTCGGGCCAAAGCACCCGACCCGTATCGGGATGCACCTTCACCAGCCGACACGGCTGCTCCAGAAACTTTGAAAACCAAGCGGCGGCAAGCTCGCCCTCGTCGACCACGTCGATGTGCTGGCTTGCAACACTGGCCTGACGCCGAACACTGTCGTCATCTTCGATGACATCCAGCGGAATATCCAGCCGCAACATGCCTTTCGCCTTCATGACCAAGTAGCCCAGGCTGATCTCTACCTTGATGTCGGCCAGCTTGTCGCAATGGCTGGGGGTCAACCACGCGCCCGACTCATCGACGACCAGCCAGCGCTTATCGTAAGGTGCCGCATCCGGATTGCTTAGCCCGCCACACGCGGCTATGGGGAAATAAAGCGGTGTTGTCATTATTTGAGAAATCCTTTTAAGGCATCGCCTATGCTCTTGACGGGATCGACCGATTTCTTGGGCGCGGCCTGGCCCGCGCCGGCAGGTGCCGCCTCGGTCGGCTTGGCAATTTGATTCGACAGCAAATCGATAAGGCCGCCCTTTACCGCTTCCTTGACAGCCTTGCTACCGATTTCTTTCCATTGAACCTGGTATCCCAGCTTGTCGAAAGGCCCTGAAACACGAATTGGAACGGTGACCCCCTTGAGCTCGCTAAGGTCTTTTCCGTCTTGCCCCGTCTTGGTATTCACAACCTTGACGTTGAGCATCAGATCGATCTGGTCGTTCACCAGGTCCACCGATGCCGGCGTCCCTTGCGAGACGCGCAGCAAGGGCGCCACAAGATTCAATTTCTTGACCGTTCCCTGGCCATGATCGAAATCGATATCGGCATCCAGCGCGGTAAAGTCCGTCTGTCGCCCGGTATCGAATTGCGTGGCCACATCGGGCAGTTGACCGCTAAAGACATTGCGCACGACCTCGTTGGCTTCGCGCAAGGTCTGTGCCACGTTGATGCCCTTGATCGCGCCATTGCGAACCCGCGCCTGAACGCTACCCTTAAGCCCTGCTTCCAGTGCCGCCATGGTCTGGCCCTGGCTGTTCAGCTTGAACTTCACCGACCCCTGACCCAGCAGCCGGCCTTCGTGCGCCAGGTCGCTTAGCAAAGGCCCCAGGGCCACATTATCGAGCGACGCGTCAAGCGCCAAAGCGTTGGCGGAATCGGCTGTTATTTTGCCCGCGAGCTTGCCCCCGTACAGATCGGCCTTGATGCCGTCGATGGTCAGCTTGCCTTGGGCCGCACGCAAGGACGCGGCAAATTTGGTCGCCTTCAACTCTTTGACCTTGAGGTCGCCGATGGCAACCGTTCCGGTCAGGTCGACGGAATCCAGAAAAGACAGGCTAGGCGTCGCAGATGCGCTCTGAGCCGCCGGTGGAGACTTGGCCGTTGCCGGCGCCGTTTCGGCGGGAGCTGCACTATCGTTGGCAACTTTAGCGGGAGCCGGCTTAGCCGGCAGTGGTGGAAACAACGTATTGAAATCGAGCTTTTCGGCAGCCAGCCCAAACACCACCTTGGGACTTTTCAAGTGAGTCGCATTGACTTTGAAATCCAGCTTGCTGCCGCTGATCACTGCATTGATCTCGCTAATGAGCTCGTCTTTGATCAGATCGGCCTGCATGCTGCCAATAAACGGAAATTCAAAACTGCCACCCGGCAAGGCCGAATCTTCGATCCGGACATCGCCTTTCATGGCGGACAAGCCGCCTTTTTCGTCGAGTGCATTCCAGTTTGCGGGCGAGGTCATTTTTAATTGCACCAAGCGGTCGCCTTCTTTAAGGCCTCCGTCGATCTTGAGCTCTTTGAGCGTCAAGTTGGTCGCATTGCCACCCAAACCGGTCATGCCCAGTGCCAAACCCAGTACGTTTTGCTTGCTGCTAAGTTTGATCGTGCCGGCGACGGGCTCGCCGGTGGCCGTTTCGGGCGATACAGCCAGATGAGGCGCATCGAACGCAATATCGAAGGATTGATCAGGCTGATTGCCCTTGGCGCGATAAGTCAGCTTTTCGACCTGGAATTCGGCCTGGCTGCGATCCACCTTCAGTTGCGGCACCGTCAGGGTACTTTCCAGGCCCTTTATGGGATTTGCCCCCCCTACATCGCCCTGCACGACCAGTTCGATGCCGCTGGCACTGAACATTTGAGAATAAGCGCTATAGGCCAGATTTCCGCGCAAAGTGACTGCCTTGGCCTGCAAAGGCCCCAACTGACCGGCCACCACCAGGTTCAGCTTCTGAGCCGAATATGTTTTTTTCTCGGGATTGAACTTGATGAGCGCCTGACCGTTGATGTTGGCATCGGCCACGGGAAGTTCGCCGACCAGCTTGCCTTTCAGGGCCACATCGAATGCCTGATCGAACGTCATGCGTCCGGTATTGACATCAAGTTTGACGATACGCGCGATTGATCCAGTGACGTTATCGTACAGATGGATTTCCCCATTTTTCAGATCCAGTCCGGCGATGTCTATCTGGAAATCCGCACTCGATGCGCTGCTGGCGGAAGCTTGCTCGGTGGCATTGGCGACCGCCATGGGCAAGGAAGGCGCGGCAAGCACCGGCCCAGCCAGGCTAAGAGGAGCGGACCGCTGAATCAGGTCGTTGAAATTGAAATTGCCTTTGCTATCGCGTGTTACCCAGGCCTTGAAGCCGGTGACCGCTACATGGTCGACAACAAGGCGATTAAACATAAGCGGCCAAATCGCCACGGCAAAACGCGCGCTATCCACCGACGCAAATGTTTCTTTGCTATTGCGATTCGATAGCGAGACGTCCTGAACGGACAAACCTATACGTGGAAAAAGAGATAACTGAAGATCGCCCTTTATGGCCAGGGTGCGCTGATAGCGGTTATAGACAATTTCCTCGAGCTTGTTTTTATAGGCGTTCGGATCGAACGTCAGGAGGAAAATGCCAATACCCACAATGGCGACAATAACCACGACCACGAGGCTAATCAGTACCCGTTTCAACCAAACTTTCATTTACGGCCTCAAAAACCACGGGATAGCCCCCGTGCCGCTTACTGCGAATACATAGAATGCTAACCCAAGTGGCATAGCAGTAAGGCAAACAGCGCCAATACGATGTATATATATACCTTTACACCTATCCCACTCCAACAACTTACACGGCGACACACATGAAATTTGAAACATTGGCCATTCATGCGGGCTACCAGCCAGACCCCACCACCAAATCCGTGGCGGTACCAATTTATCAGACCACGTCCTACGCCTTTGACAGCACCCAGCACGGTGCAGACCTGTTCGACCTTAAAGTAGCGGGCAACATCTACACGCGCATTATGAATCCCACCAATGCCGTGCTCGAAGAGCGTGTTGCGGCGCTGGAAGGCGGCATCGCGGCCCTGGCCGTCGCGTCGGGAATGGCTGCGATAACCTATGCCATCCAGACCATAGCCCAAGCCGGCGACAATATCGTGTCGGTCGCCAAACTGTATGGCGGCACTTACAACCTGTTTGCGCATACCTTTCCGCGCCAGGGCATTACGGTCAAGTTCGCCCCGCACGACGATGTGGCCGCCCTGGAAGCGCTTATCGACGAAAACACCAAAGCGGTATTCTGCGAAACCATAGGCAACCCGGCGGGCAACATCGTGGACATCCAGGCAATCGCCGATGCAGCCCATCGCCATGGCGTGCCGCTTATTGTAGACAATACTGTAGCGTCTCCGGCATTGTGCCGTCCATTCGAGCACGGTGCGGATATTATCGTTCATGCATTGACCAAATACATGGGCGGCCATGGCACTACCATTGCCGGCGCCGTCGTCGATTCGGGCAAATTCCCCTGGACCGAGCATAAAAAGCGTTTCCCTATGCTCAATGAGCCCGATCCGTCCTACCACGGCGTGGTCTATACCGAAGCCTTCGGTCCGGCTGCGTTCATTGGTCGCTGCCGCGTCGTGCCGCTGCGCAATACCGGCGCGGCGCTGTCGCCCTTCAATGCCTTCCTGGTGCTGCAAGGCATCGAAACCTTGCCACTGCGCATGGAACGCCATACCGACAATGCCCAGAAAGTCGCACAATTCCTGAAGCAGCACGCAAACGTGTCATGGGTGCAATACGCAGGCCTGCCCGATCACCCCGAACACGCGCTGGCCAAGAAGTATATGGGTGGCAAGCCGGCCAGCATTCTATCTTTCGGCATCAAGGGCGGCAGTGCGGCCGGTGCCAAGTTCATCGACGCGCTGCAGCTTATCTTGCGCCTGGTGAACATTGGCGACGCCAAGTCGCTGGCCTGCCACCCGGCATCCACAACCCATCGCCAGCTTAGCCCAGCAGAGCTCGCCACGGCAGGCGTCGGTGAAGATATGGTCAGGCTTTCGATAGGCCTGGAACACATCGACGACATCCTGGCCGATCTGGCGCAAGCCCTGGAAGCCAGCCAGGCCTGATACCGTCACGGCAACAGGCCGCCCCGGGGCGGCCTGTTGCCGTGAGCCCCCTGAACAAGCCCTCGCGGCGTGCTTACCGCTAGACTTGTTCAGAGGCTCCCTAGCCCTTCAGCATGCTCGTTAACGAGCCCAGCAAAGAGCCGCCCAGATCTTGGCCGCCGGCTTGGCCATTGGGCGTCAACTGATCGATCAGGCTGGGCAGCATCACACTAAGATTGCTCAGTACGGCTCCGGAGTCCTGCCCAGAGTGCTGCGACAACTTGCCAAGCAAATCGTCGCCCAGCGCGGAGTGCAGCTGTTCAGGCGAAACCGGCTGGTTCTGTTGAGTGGTGCTTATCCAGGAAGCAATCGTTTCACCCAGTCCGGCCTGCTGAAATTTTTCTATCAAACCAGGCAGGCCGCCCGGATACGATTTCACCTGTTCAATAAGGGCGGGAAGCAAAGCCGCCTGTTCGGCAGCCTGCGGACTCTGCGCACCTACAGCTGAAACAATAGAATCCAAAAGTCCCATATATCACCTCGTATAACAAAATAGCGCTTTAAGTCTAATGGATTTCAAGCGGCGGCACTGCAAATAACTGTTAGTTCTTCGGGTATAGTACTTCCCAGTAAAAAAATAACCCGGTGGTGGAGAGGTTTTATGAATATAGGAATTCCCCGTGAAAGCCTAGAGGGTGAAGCGCGCGTCGCCGCGACGCCCGAAACGGTCAAAAAATACGTCGCAGCCAAGCACGTCGTCATCGTCCAACGCGGCGCGGGCGAACGAGCCCATTTCCCCGACGATGCATACGAACAAGCCGGCGCAACCCTGGGCGACCAGGCTCAGGCGTTGGGCGCCGATATCGTCCTGAAGGTACGGGCTCCCAATACCCAGGAGCTTACGCACATGAAACCGGGTAGCGTGCTTGTCGGCATGCTGGACCCATTCAATGCCGCCGGCCTGGCGCAGCTTGCCGGGGCGGGACTCACCGCCTTCGCGCTGGAAGCGGCCCCACGCATTACGCGCGCCCAAAGCCTTGATGTTCTTTCATCGCAGGCCAATCTGGCCGGTTACAAGGCCGTGCTGCTGGCCGCCAACCAATACGGCCGCCTGTTTCCCATGATGATGACAGCCGCCGGCACGCTCAAGGCCGCACGCGTCGTTGTGCTGGGCGCCGGCGTAGCCGGATTGCAAGCCATCGCCACGGCCAAGCGCCTGGGCGCCGTGGTCGAGGCGTCCGACGTGCGTCCCGCCGCCAAAGAGCAAATTGAATCCCTGGGCGCCAAGTTCATCGACGTTCCCTTCGAAACCGACGAAGAGCGCGAAATCGCCCAAGGCGTGGGCGGCTATGCGCGGCCCATGCCGGCTGCCTGGATGGCGCGCCAGGCTGCGCTGGTGGCCGAGCGCTGTAAGCAGGCCGACATCGTTGTCAGCACGGCGCTCATTCCGGGACGCCCCGCGCCCGAATTGATCAGTGCCGAAACCGTTCAAGGCATGAAGCCGGGTTCCGTCATTGTCGACCTGGCGGTTGAGCGCGGTGGCAACTGCCCCTTGTCCGAAAAAGACAAGGTCGTTGAAAAGCACGGAGTTGCGCTCATTGGCTACAGCAATCTGGCCGCCATGGTGCCGCACGACGCCTCGGCGCTTTACTCCCGCAATATCCTCGATTTCATGAAATTGGTCACTGGCGCCGAAGGCGAACTGGCCATTCAGCATGAAGACGAAATTATCACCGCCTGCCTGATGTGCAAGGACGGCCAAGTCTTAAGGAGCGCCTGATGGAAGCAGTCAGCCCTACCCTGATCAACTTCATTATTTTCGTGCTGGCGGTTTACGTCGGTTTTCATGTGGTGTGGAATGTCACCCCCGCGCTGCATACGCCTCTTATGGCGGTCACCAACGCCATCTCGGCCATCGTCATCGTGGGCGCCATGCTGGCCGCCGCACTGACCGAGAGCAGCCTGGCGCGTTATATGGGTGTGTTTGCCGTGGCACTGGCCGCCGTGAATGTCTTCGGCGGCTTCCTGGTTACTCGGCGCATGCTCGAAATGTTCAAGAAAAAAGATAAAAAACCCAGCCCAGGAGGCCAGGCATGATTTCGACCGATCTGGTTACGCTGTTCTATCTTGTCGCGTCGGTGTGCTTCATTCAGGCGCTCAAGGGCTTGTCGCACCCTACCACTTCGCGGCGCGGCAATGCATTCGGCATGGCCGGCATGGCCATTGCCGTATTGACCACCGCTGCGCTTATCGTCAGCCTGGCAGCAGAAGGCACAGCCGGCATAGGCCTGGGCTGGGTCTTGCTGGGCCTGCTGGTGGGCGGCAGCGTTGGCACCATCATGGCCAAAAAGGTCGAAATGACCAAAATGCCCGAGCTGGTGGCCTTCATGCACAGCATGATAGGCCTGGCAGCCGTGGCCATTGCCGTTGCCATCGTGGCTGAGCCCGATGCCTTCGGCATTGCCTCGGCGGGCGCAGCCATTCCCGTAGGCAACCGGCTGGAGCTTTTCATCGGCACGTTTGTCGGCGCCATCACCTTCTCGGGTTCGGTCATCGCCTTCGGCAAACTGTCGGGCAAGTACAAGTTCCGCCTGTTTCAGGGCGCGCCCGTGGTGTTTTCGGGTCAGCACATGGTCAATCTGGTATTGGCATTGGCAATGCTGGGCTGCGGCCTGTGGTTCATGGCCACGCAAATGTGGCTGCCCTTCATCATCATGACCCTGCTGGCCTTTGTGCTGGGCGTGCTCATCATCATTCCGATTGGCGGCGCCGACATGCCTGTGGTGGTATCCATGCTGAATAGCTATTCGGGCTGGGCCGCAGCAGGCATCGGGTTTTCGCTAAACAACCCCATGCTGATCATTGCCGGTTCGCTGGTGGGTTCGTCCGGCGCCATCCTTTCTTACATCATGTGCAAGGCCATGAACCGGTCCTTCTTTAACGTGATTCTGGGTGGTTTCGGCGCCGAGCCCGGCGCGGCCGCCTCCGGCGCAGGCCAGGCGCAGCGCAATGTGAAATCCGGCAGCCCCGACGATGCTGCCTTCCTGATGAGCAATGCCGAATCGGTCACCATTGTGCCCGGCTATGGCCTGGCTGTGGCGCGCGCCCAGCATGCACTTAAAGAACTGGCTGAAAAACTCACTGAAAAAGGCGTCACCGTCAAATACGCCATCCACCCCGTGGCGGGCCGCATGCCGGGCCATATGAACGTCTTGCTGGCCGAAGCCGAAGTTCCCTACGACCAGGTCTTCGAGATGGACGACATCAACAGCGAGTTCACGCAAACCGACGTCGTGCTGGTGCTGGGCGCCAACGACGTGGTCAACCCGGCCGCCAAGAACGATCCGCAATCGCCCATCGCCGGCATGCCCATTCTTGAGGCCTACAAGGCGCGTACCGTCATCGTCAACAAGCGCTCGATGGCCGCCGGATATGCTGGTCTGGACAACGAGCTGTTCTACATGGACAAGACCATGATGGTCTTCGGCGACGCCAAGAAAGTCATCGAAGACATGGTCAAGGCGGTCGAGTAGCGCCCACCACAACATGGCCATCATGAGCGCTGCTGAACCCCTCTCCGTCTTCGACGCCTCGCAAACCGCCGGGCTGCTCGACTTCGCCGACCTGGTCGACGCCCTGGCCCAGGCGGCAGTCGATTATGCGGCGGGTAACATTCAGGCGCCTGAGCGGCAGGTTGTGCCGTTTGCGCAAGGCGGCGTCATGCTATCCATGCCGGCCACCGCCCACGACATCGGCATACACAAGCTGGTCAATGTGGCGCCTGCCAACAAGACATTGGGTCTGCCCACCATTAACGGCGTGGTGTCAATCTACGATGGCCGCACAGGGCAGACCCTGGCCGTGCTGGACGGCCCCACCGTAACGGCACGGCGCACTGCCGCGGTATCCATGCTGGGCATCCGCACTTTCATGGCCAACGCGCCACAATGCGTGGCACTGATAGGCAGCGGAACGCAATCGGTCGGCCACGCGCAGGCGTTGGCTGCGCTGTATCCCGGCTTAAGCGTCGCAGTCGTAGGCAGCAGCTTGGCCAGCGCACAAGCCTTTGTTAACACCCATAGTCATCTCGACCTGCTGCTGACGGCGGTCGAATCAGTTCCGGAGCAGGCTGACGTGGTCATCACCCTAACCACCAGCTCCGTTCCCGTCTATACGCAGCCGGCCCGCGTCGGACGCCTGATCGTCGGCGTAGGCGCTTACAAGCCCGAATTGGCCGAAATCGGTGCCGCCACGCTACATGCCAGCCGGGTATATGTCGACGATCCAGCCGGTGCGCGCCACGAAGCCGGCGACCTTATACAGGCCAGGCTCGACTGGAACCAGGTCGGCTCACTGGCGAGCGCGCTTGCTCAGGGCGCGCCGCTGGAACAAGCCATCGTGTTCAAGACCGTGGGATGTGCCGCCTGGGATATGGCGGCGGCCAGGTGCGCACTGCGCAAAAAACAATTCTTACAAGCCGTCAACTAGGGTAACTGTCATAGAAAAAACACAATAAAAACGGTAGACTCCGAGCAAACGTCATTTTTGACCATTGTTCGCAAATTTTATCCAGGGCCGACGCTCCATGGCTATCGCAACCTACGGAATACCCCAAGCCGAAGACGACACCCAAGTCGTTTCATCCGGCCTTGAAATCGCCAAGCTTCTACGTTCCGTAGAAGAAAAAAAATCGTTGATGAAAATCTATGTTCAGCAACGCGCCCTAGCCATTTCAGCAACCATACTCGACATCGAGCCTGAAAACCGCGCCATCATCCTGGACGACTCTGCCGAGAGCGAGCTAAGAAATTTCCACGAAAACGAAGAG
>DATCYE010000196.1:0-12215 GCA_036570485.1 Pusillimonas sp.
CGTACAGAAAGCACGCGCCGCCGGTATAGAAGCACGCTATCAATCGCCCGAGGCGCTTGGTAAAACCGTCAAGGCGGATACCGAGCATTGGTCGGCGGTCATACGATCGGCGGGCATAGTTGCCAACTAGAACTGGTTACGGCTCACATAGTATATTGATCGGGTATTGCTCACGCAGCTTATCCCGACCGACCTATCACCATGGTCGTGCCATTCCCTTGGCAGTGACCACCCGCGAGCGTGTGCCGCAACTGCCGCAGGTGCCTACCGTGGCCGAGTCCGGCTACCCAGGCTTCGAGGCGGTGGGCTGGGCAGCCATTTTTGCACCTCAGGCAACGCCTCCGGAAGTCGTGAAGTTCCTGAACGAAAAAATCAATGGGATTCTCAAATCGCCTGAAACTGCCAAGACCTTGACTGATCGCGGGGCTCAACCGCTGGTGTACACACCCGAAGAAGGCAAGCAATTCATCGAGACTGAAATCGCTAAATGGGGCAAGGCTGTCAAGCAATCCGGCGCATCGGTTGATTGATTCCGAGGGCGTGGTTTAGACGCAAGCCGGCATCAGCAGCACGGGCATCGCCTTCCAGAGGATCGCGATGACTGATAGCAGGCTTAGGGTGCCGGCGCGCCGCATACGCGCGGCAGTAGGCACGGCGCTTGGCCGGTATTGTTATTGACGTTATTGCTCAAGGTGCAAGCTTGACCGTAGGGCCGGATCATTGCGCATCCTGAACTGGCCTATCAAGAGGTCCGCAGCTCAGATCTGGTGGCCAGGCAGTTGGAGTCGTGGGGCGTGGAAGTGCATCGCGGCCTGGGCATTACGGGCCATGGCGAAGGTCCCTGCATGCTGCACAACGCCGCATACGACTTCAACGACGAGCTGATTCCTTTGGGCGCCAGCTATTGGGTAAGGTTGGCTCAGGACTGACTATCCCAGCCTTATAACGATAAGTAATAGAACAATAATTATTTAGTCGTTCTTATTCGAGGGCATTCTGTTTACGCTATTTGATAGTCATGGGCACATGGCTTCCGGCTTGCTTGCGCTGAAATATCCGTATCAGAAGGTTTCTTATGTCCAAAATCTATGTGATCCACGAAAACTCCGCATGGGTCGAACCCCTTAGGGCTGCGTTTTCGCAACAGGATCTACCCTACGAAGAGTGGTTCCTGGACGAAGGCACGCTGGATCTTGCCCAAGCGCCGCCGCAAGGCGTGTTCTATAACCGGATGAGCGCCTCGTCGCATACCCGGGATCACCGCTATGCGCCGGAATACACGGCTGCGGTGCTGGCATGGCTGGAGTCGCACGGGCGGCGAGTCGTCAACAACGGCCGCGCCTTGCAGTTGGAAGTCAGCAAGGTGGCGCAATACGCGGCATTGTCCAATTACGGCATACGCACTCCCCGCACTATTGCGGCCGTAGGCAAGCGCAATATCATCGATGCAGCAGGCAGGATGCCGGGATCGTTCATCACCAAGCACAACCGCGCGGGCAAAGGCCTGGGCGTGCAGTTGTTCCACAGCGTCAAGGCGCTGGAAGACTACGTCAATGGCGAGGCCTTTGAGCCCTCCATCGACGGCATCACCCTTATACAGGAATACATCCGGGCGCCTGAGCCCTACATCACGCGCGTCGAATTCGTGGGCGGCAAGTTTCTGTATGCGGTGCGCGTGGATACCTCCCTGGGCTTCGAGCTTTGCCCTGCCGATGTCTGCCAAGTGGGCGATGCGTTCTGCCCGGTGGGCGAGACGGCGCCGGCAACGCCCGCGCCTCGTTTCCAGATCGTCCAGGGCTTCGACAATCCCATCATCGAACGCTATCGGCGCTTCATCGCCGCCAATGGCATAGGCATCTCGGGTATCGAGTTCATCACGGACGGGAACGGCGAACTTTATACCTACGACGTCAATACCAACACCAACTACAACAGCGATGCCGAGGCGGCCGCCGGGCTATACGGCATGCAGGCTATCGCCCGATACCTGGGGCAAGAGCTCCACGGCCTGCGCGCCATGCAGGCGCGGCCTGAACCCGTGCTCGACATTGCCTGACACAGGTCGTGCTCAAGCGGGCCGTATAGTGGAACGGTCGGTCGACGTTTCCAGATCAAGGTCCCAGTCTCCGAATTCATACCAGTCTTCGCCCATGGACTCCGACGGGTGCTGAGTGCGGCTGGAGCCGTTCCCGCACAGCATGGAGTCGGCCGGACAGTATTTATCGCAGCCCCAGCAGATGCGCTCGGGATGCTTGGGGTTCAGAGGAAATTTCTTGGCCATGTCTGGGGCTCAATGTGGCATTGAGTGCTAAGGGTATACCCGAGAATGCTACTCGGGTATGCCTTAGAAAAACATGACGGAGATCAAGTAATCAGTTATTGCGTTTGTGCCAGGTCGGTTTCCGATACTTCCGGCGAAGCCGACAAACTGTCAAGCACGCCCGTATGCTGGCTTGCGCGGCGGCCAGCGTCATCAGCCCTATGGCGGCGTCTGACTGAGCCAGTGCTGGCGTGGCGAACATGGCAATGCAGCAAGCCGAAATGGCTGTTCTCGCGAGCTTTTTCATTAAGGTTCTCCTCGGCAGCGCGGTTTGCGCTGCGGGATGGCCGGGTTTATGTGGGTTGTTGCTTCTGTTCGAACCATAAATAATAGGGGCCAACCTTTTACTTGGAGGATCTGCCGTGCCCATCATTGAATCCATCGAAGTTTGCGCCGCCGTGGTTCCACTGGACCGTGTCACGTCTTTTTCCAACCGTACCGTTAGCACACGGCATTACGGACTGGTCAAGGTCCGCTCCAAAGAAGGCATCGAAGGCATAGGCTTTTGTTATATAGGCAGCGCCGGCGGGCCGATCTTCACGGCGGCCGTGGAGCATCTGCTGGGCAAGGTCTTGATAGGAAAGGATTCTTACGGCGTGGAGGGCCTGTGGCAGTCCATGTACCAGGAAGCCTTGCTGCAAGGCCGCCAGGGTACGGTCATGCGCGCCATCAGCGCGCTGGATACAGCGATTTGGGACATGAATTCAAAAGCCGGCGGCTTGCCGCTGCATAAATACCTGGGCGCCTTCGAGCTGGAAAGCGTGCCGGCCTATGCCAGCGGCGGGTACTACCTGGATGGAAAAACACCCGAGAAGCTGGGCGAGGAAATGGCCAGCTATGTGGAGCTTGGCTTTAAGGCGGTCAAGATGAAAACCGGGCGCCATTCACCCAAAGAGGAAGAGGCGCGGCTGAAAGCGGCGCGTGCCGCCGTCGGTCCCGACGTCGAACTGATGATGGATTGCAACAATGCCTGGCAGGATACGACTCAGGCCATGCAGTACATACGCCGCTTCGAACCGTACGAGCCCTATTTCATCGAAGAGCCCTTCAGTCCCGACGATATCGACAGCCATGCCAAGCTGGCCAAGCTTACCCATTTGCCTATCGCCACGGCTGAGATCGGCTACGGCCGCTGGTATCACAAAGAGCTGCTCGACAAGCAGGCCGCCTCCATCCTTCAGACCGATGCCGCTGTTTGCGGCGGAATCACCGAATGGAAGCGCATTGCCGCCACGGCGGCCAGTTATGGCGTAGTGGTGTGCCCGCACTGGTTCCACGATTTACACGCACCGCTGGTGGCGGCCACGCCCAATGCGCGTTATGTGGAGTTTTTCTGGGACGACCAAGTGCTGAACTTCCGTCGCCTGATCGACCGGCAGTTGCAGCAAAAGGGCGGCCGGGTCATCCTTCATCAAGAGCCGGGCTTGGGCTTTGGCTTCGATGAAAAGACGGTGGCCAAATACGGTGCTTGGTCGACGGTGCGCTAGGGTTTGTCGACGCTAGCGCGAGCGTAGCGGCGCTGGTCGACAGACTAGCGTCGCGGCAGCTGGTGCTTCAGCAGAAGAGCCATCGTCTTCTCTGTTTCGCCGGGCGCTTGCGTAAGGGCGCCGGCGTTCCACGCCATCAATTCGCCCGCAAGCGCTTCAATGGAGATGCGCCCGTCGCCCTGTACTCCGGGGATGGCGCCTGACGGTGTACAGCACGTGGCCACACACCTCCAGCAGGCGGTGACATGCGTCCGGGGTATCATCATGACTAGCCAGCCCGCCTTACGACAAAAACAAGCATGACCTCCACAGAAACTCGCGTCGACAGCGCCGTTACCCCTTCGCTTACCCGGAGCCCAGCGGCGACTATGTTGCTGGGCTTCAGCCTGATGCTGATTGCATTTAATTTACGGCCTTTGTTTGCCAGCCTTTCTGTGTTGCTGCCAGATCTGCTTGAGCAAACCGGCCTGAGCTCGGCCAGCGCGGGTTACCTGACAACGCTGCCAGTGCTGTGCCTGGGGGTGTTCGCTCCGCTGGCGCCACGGATATCCCAGCGCATAGGACCGGAACGCACATTGCTGGCCGTCCTGTTTTTCCTGATGATGGGGACGGCGTTGCGGGGCATGGGCGATATGTATTCCCTGTTCATCGGCACGGCGCTGGGCGGCGCGGCCATCGCCACCGGCAATGTCCTGTTGCCCAGTGTGGTCAAGCGCGACTTTTCGCAGCAGGCGGCATTAATGACCGGGCTATACACCATGGCTTTGTGCGGTGGCGCCGCGTCGGCAGCGGCGCTTACTTTGCCCATCGCGCATTATTTCGACGATTCCTGGGCGGCGGGCTTGGCGGCATGGGCCTTGCCGGCGGCTGTGGTGCTGTTGATCTGGGCTCCGCAGTCGCTGCGGGCCGAGCACGCCTCGCGGCAAGCCAGACGCAGTGTAAGCGGTTTGTGGAGCGATCCACTGGCGTGGCAGATTACGTTTTTTATGGGCCTGCAATCGGCCCTGGCCTATTGTGTCTTGGGTTGGATGGCCCCCATATTGCGTGATCGCGGCATGGATGGCATCGACGCCGGGCTGGTGGTTTCGGTTTCAATTATTGTGCAGGTCTTTACCTGCTTGTTAGTGCCGCCGCTGGCGATGCGGTGCAAGGATCAGCGCCTGCTTAACGCGGCGTTGGCGCTGATTGCCGCCGTAGCCCTGATTGGCTTGCTGTTCGCGCCTTTGTCCACGGTATGGGCCTGGGCGGTCTTGCAGGGCATAGGGCAGGGCGGTTTGTTCGCGATCGCCATGACAGTCATTGTGCTGCGCTCGCCCGATTCCCATGTGGCCGCCCATCTGTCGGGTATGGCGCAAGGTGTGGGCTATGTACTGGCCGCGCTTGGCCCCTTGTTGGTGGGCGTGCTGCACAGCTCAACCGGTAGCTACGACGTAACCGGCTGGCTGTTCGCCGCCCTGGGATTGGCTGCGGCCGTCAATGGCTGGGGCGCGGGCCGTGCCATGTTGGTCAAGGCGCGCAGCCAGGCCAAAGTGGCCGGCTAGAACCCCTGATGGCTCAGCTCAATCGTGGGTCGCCGCTGGCGGCTTGCGCATGACAAGGTAGATGTCCGCGCCGCAATCCGTCAGCCCAGCGTGCCGACCCCGCGCGCCATCAGCGTGGCGCACAGGATCAGCAGCACCAGTGCCGCTAGTTCCATATGGATGGTCTTGCGTAGCTGTCGCAACGTGCCTGGATCTACAGTGGGTGCTTCGCCGACCTTTATCGCGCTTCTCCAGGAAAGGAATTCCCGGGTCGGTCGAATGGACAGCAGGCCGATCAGGGCAAAGAGCGCCAGCTTGGCAAGGAATGGAATGTTGGTGAAATAAAAGGCCGCGCCTTTTTCAAAGAAGAATACCCGCAGCAATCCAATCACTAGCACCGCCCCGGCGGACGCTCCGAACACCATGTCGGCGATCAGCAGCTTGCGTGCTATCGCGGCGGACAGGGTTTCCTTGAGAAGGACGAACTCCACGGCCAGGGCCGCCATCAGCGCGAAGGCGGCTATGTGGTGCAGGAAGGCGAATAGTGAACTCATAAGGGCTCCGGCGAGGTTCGTGTGCTTGGGTGACAAGCTCGAAAGTGTACCGTCGGGCTTCCAATCGCACGATGATTTTTTGTCGTAAAGACGCGTCGATCTGTGGCCGATTCAGCTATTTGTAAATCAACTTATAAATATATGTTTATTTCTTTCGGAAATAAACGCCTTGCCGGGCGTGGCTGATAGGAGCTTGAGACCGTTCTTAAAATTTATATTTTTCAGTGTTTTAGACGATTAAATCGTTCCGCGATGCAGTAAATTCATTTGGGGTACAAGTTTCCGGGTCTAGTAATACTACTAGTAGTGGCGGCTCTTCTTTGGGCGCATTATCCGCCCGGTTTCCGCTTGCGCCCAACAGGGCGGAAGCGTGCAAGGCTTATCCCATCATTCCCACAAGGAGTATTCATGCAACGCCGTTCGTTTCTGAAGAACGCTACATTGGGTGCCGTCGCCGGCGGCGCCACTTTGGCAGCACCCGCATTCGCGCAGCAGGCGCCCACCATCAACTGGCGCCTGGCGTCCAGCTTTCCACGCAGTGCCGACGCTATTTACAGCGGCGGCGAGAATGTCGCGAAATACATTTCGGAAGCGACCGACGGCAAGTTCTCCATCCGTGCATTTCCCGCTGGTGAAATCGTGCCGGCGCTGGCTGTCCTGGACGGCGTGCAGAACGGCACAATCGAATGCGGCCACACCGCATCCTATTACTACTTCGGAAAGAATCCCGCCTTGTGCTTTGACAGCGCCGTTCCGTTCGGCCTGAATACGCGCCAGATGAATGCCTGGGTGAACCATGGCGGCGGCATGGCCTTGCTGCGCGAGCTGTACAAGCAATACAACGTCGTCAATTTCCCTTGCGGCGCCACCGGCACGCAGATGGGTGGCTGGTTCCGCCACGAGATCAAATCGGTCGAAGATCTGAAGGGCCTGAAATTCCGTTGCAGCGCCTTTGCCGGAGCGGTGCTTTCACGCCTGGGCGTGGTGCCCCAGCAGATTGCCGGTGGCGACATCTATCCCTCGCTGGAAAAAGGCACGATCGACGCCGCAGAATGGATAGGTCCTTATGATGACGAAAAGCTGGGCTTTCACCGTGTGGCACCTTACTACTACTTCCCGGGCTGGTGGGAAGGTACTTTGCAGGTTTCGTTGTACGTGAATCAGGATAAATACAACAGCCTGCCCAAGCACTATCAGGCCGTACTGGCCCAGGCCAGCGCCATGGCCAACAACCAGATGATCGCCACCTACGACGCGGAAAACCCCAGCGCGCTCAAGCGCCTGATCGCCGAAGGTGCCAAGCTGCGCGCCTTCCCCAAGGCCGTCATGGAAGCCTGCTACAACGAATCCAACAAGCTGTATGCCGAATACTCGGCCAAGGATCCGGTTTTCAAGAAGCTCTATGACAGCTATTCCCAGTTCCGCGACCACGAGCTTCCATGGTTCCGCGTGGCCGAGGGCAGCTACGATCAGTTCATGGCCAGCACAACATCGCGCCGTTAATACACCAATAATTTTCTTTACAGGGTAAGGCCACCACGGCCGGCGGAGCCGGTCGCGCACGGAACGAATTTCCGTGCGCGGCGGTTTTTCCATATGCCCTTTCAATTCCTGTTTCAAGAAACCCAGCGATGAAAACTCTACTAGCTTTTTCGCGCCTGATTGATGCGATCAATCGGCGCGTGGGCCGAGCCGTGACCTGGCTTATTCTGATCGTCGTGCTCGTGAGCGCCGGCAATGCCGTCGTTCGCAAAGTATTCAACGTCAGCTCCAACGCCTGGTTGGAACTGCAATGGTATTTGTTCGGCGCAATCTTCCTGCTGTCCGCCGGCTATACCTTGCTCAAGAACGAGCATGTGCGGGTCGACGTGATCGCGCAGCGATTCTCACGCCGCACGCAAATCAAGATTGAAATCTTTGGCGTCCTGTTCTTCCTGCTGCCGGCCTGCGTGCTGATCATGTGGCTGTCCTGGCCGATGTTCATGGACTCGTGGCTGACCCACGAATACTCCTCCAACTCCGGTGGTCTGTTGCGCTGGCCCGCCAAGCTGCTGATACCCGTAGGTTTCGCCCTTCTTATCGCAGCCGGGGTGTCGCATTTGATCAAGTGCGTCGGCTTCCTGGTCGGCGCTGCGCCGGACCCCACCGAAAAGCTTGCGGAGAAAACAGCCGAGGAACTGCTGGCCGAAGAAATTGCACGCGATGCCCAGGCGCGCGCGGCCGAGCAGACAACATCCGATAAATCAGCGGGGCGCTAATCATGGAATTTTTCATAATCAATATGGCCCCCATCATGTTCGCGACGCTGGTCGTGTTCCTGTTGCTGGGCTTTCCCGTGGCCTTCGCTTTGGCGGCCAACGGCATCTTCTACGGCCTGATCGGCATCGAGCTGGGCTTGTTTACCCCGGCCCTGTTTCAGGCGCTGCCGCAGCGCGTATTCGGCATCATGGCGAACGATACTTTGCTGGCCGTACCGTTCTTTACCTTTATGGGCCTGATCCTTGAACGATCCGGCATGGCGGAAGATCTGCTGGAAACAATAGGGCAGTTGTTCGGTCCGCTGCGCGGCGGTCTGGCCATTGCCGTCGTCCTGGTCGGAGCCATGCTGGCCGCGACCACGGGAGTGGTATCGGCCTCTGTCATTTCGATGGGCTTGATTTCCTTGCCCATCATGTTGCGTTACGGCTATGACCGCCGGCTGGCCACGGGTGTGATCGCCGCATCGGGCACCTTGTCGCAGATCATTCCGCCATCACTGGTACTGATCATTCTGGCCGACCAATTGGGGCGCTCTATCGGTGATATGTATCGCGGCGCCATCGTACCGGGTTTCGCCCTTACCGGCATGTATATCCTTTACGTCATCGTGCTGTCGTGGCTGCGTCCCAAGGCGGCTCCCGCCATTCCGGAAGAGGCGCGCTCATTCGTCGAGCCCAATGGCAGTCGCGGCATTCCTTCGCTGCTGGTCCTTATGGCAGTAGCCGTCACGGCCGCTGTAAGCTCGATCGTCTTCCTGATGCGGGACAATGCACCGGTCGATGAACGAGTTGTCCTTGGCATATTGGTTTGGGGCGCGGTCGCTTTCGCGCTGGCTATTATCAACAAGATGCTGCGCCTGGGCCTGCTGTCGCAGATTGCCGAGCGGGTGACGTTCGTGTTGATCCCGCCGCTTGCCTTGATTTTCCTGGTCCTGGGAACCATATTCATCGGCGTGGCAACGCCCACGGAAGGCGGTGCCATGGGCGCGGTCGGAGCCATCATCATGGCGGTCATGCGCAAGCGCCTTAGCTGGTCACTGCTGCGCCAGGCCATGGATACGACCTCGACACTGTCCTGCTTCGTGGTGTTCATTCTTATCGGCTCGACGGTGTTCGGCCTGACCTTCCGGGGTGTTAGCGGCGATCTGTGGGTGGAGCATCTGCTGATCGGCCTGCCGGGCGGTGAAATGGGCTTCCTGATTGTCGTCAGCCTGATGACCTTTGTATTGGCCTTCTTCCTGGACTTCTTCGAGCTGGCATTCATTATTGTGCCGCTGCTGGGGCCGGTTGCCGACAAGATGGGCATAGACCTGATCTGGTTTGGCGTGCTGCTGGCCGTGAACATGCAAACGTCCTTCATGCATCCGCCTTTCGGGTTTGCCTTGTTCTACCTGCGTTCTGTAGCGCCCAAAGAAGATTACAAGGACCGGGTCACGGGCAAGACCATTGCCAAGGTCACTACCGGCCAGATTTACTGGGGGTCGGTGCCTTTCATCGTCATTCAGTTGCTGATGGTTGTCCTGGTACTGGCCTTCCCCGGCATGGTGACTCACTACCGCCATGAAGCCACTGGCGTCAATCCGGAGTCGATCGTGATTGACTTCGACAAGGCCTACGGCGGCGAAACCCGGTATGGAGACGATGCTGCTCCGGGGGGCGCTCAGTCTGCAGCCTTGCCCGAGGAGTCCAATTCCGACGAAGAATTGAACAACCTTTTCAAATAGGGCGGGGACTGGAGTTTATGGCCGAATGGCCGTAAACTCCTCTTTGCAGAGCCTGGATATATACGAAGCCGGAGCCGGCATTTTTTTAGCTCCTTGTTATAGCCATAAGCTATTCAATCAATAATATTAATCAATTTTACAAATCGACCTGGCTTGCCTATACTGACGTTGTGTTCAATTTCTTTAACCCAAAAAAAGGAAACGCAATGTCCCTGATCAACACCAAAATCAAACCGTTTAAAGCAACCGCCTACCATAACGGCAAATTCGTCGACGTAAGCGATGAATCCGTGGCAGGCAAGTGGTCGGTCTTCGTTTTCTATCCCGCCGACTTCACTTTCGTTTGCCCGACCGAACTCGAAGACTTGGCCGAACAGTACGAAGCATTCAAGAAAATCGGCGTTGAAATCTACAGCGTCTCGACCGACACGCATTTCTCGCACAAAGCATGGCACGACACATCCGACGCAATCGGCAAAGTTCAGTACCCCATGATTGCCGATCCTACCCACGTTCTGGCACGCAACTTTGAAGTCCTGATCGAGGAAGAAGGTATTGCATTGCGCGGCACTTTCGTTGTGAACCCCGAAGGCGAAATCAAGGTTATGGAAGTCCATGACAACGGCATCGGCCGCGTTGCTACCGAGTTGCTGCGCAAGGTCAAGGCAGCTCAGTACATCGCTGCTCACCCCGGTGAAGTTTGCCCCGCCAAATGGGAAGAAGGCGCCAAGACGCTGACTCCTTCGCTGGATCTGGTCGGCAAAATCTAAGCTTGTAGTCCGCTTGCGATAAGCAGGTAGAAGCTAGCCGCCGCGCGCCGGCCAGAAGCCTGGCGTGCGGCACCTCCCTGAACATTCCTCTTATCAAGAAGGTCAATACGTTATGTTAGATGCCAATCTCAAATCTCAGTTGAAATCCTATATGGAAATGATCTCCCTTCCGGTCGAGATCGTTGCCAGCCTTGACGACAGCGCCAAGTCGCAAGAATTGCGCGGGCTGTTGCAGGAAATCGAACTGATGTCTGACAAGATCACGCTGACCGAACGTAGCGACAACGAACGCAAACCGTCGTTCAGCATCAATCGCAGCGGTACGGATATCAGTGTGCGTTTTGCCGGTATTCCCATGGGTCACGAGTTCACTTCGCTCGTGCTGGCGCTGTTGCAGGTTGGCGGCCATCCCATCAAGCTGGACCAGGCAGTTATCGATCAAATCCGCAATCTCGACGGCGATTACGAATTCGAGACCTATTTTTCTTTGTCCTGCCAGAACTGCCCCGACGTGGTGCAGGCGCTGAACCTGATGTCCATCATCAACCCGCGCATCAAGCACGTGGCCATTGACGGCGCACTGTATCAGGACGAAGTCGATGCCCGCCAGATCATGTCGGTTCCGACCATGTATCTGAACGGCGAAGTTTTCGGCCAGGGCCGATCCAGTGTGGAAGAGATACTCGCCAAACTGGATACCGGGGCCGATGCGCGTCGCGCCGAGGAACTCAGCGCGCGCGAACCCTACGATGTATTGGTTGTCGGCGGCGGACCGGCCGGCGCGGCTGCTGCAGTGTATGCGGCGCGCAAGGGCATACGCACCGGCGTTGCGGCCGAGCGTTTTGGTGGTCAGGTGCTGGACACCATGGCGATCGAGAATTTCATTTCGGTAACCGAAACCGACGGCCCCCATTTTGCGGCAGCCCTAGAGCGGCACGTCAGGGCCTACGATGTCGACATCATGAACCTGCAGCGCGCCGAGAGCCTCACGGCCGGCAAGCTGATTGAAGTCAAGCTGGCTAATGGCGGCGTGCTTAAAAGCAAGTCGGTTATTTTGTCGACGGGTGCGCGTTGGCGTGAAATCAACGTGCCGGGCGAGCGCGAGTACCGTAATAACGGCGTGGCGTATTGCCCGCACTGCGACGGCCCGTTGTACAAGGGCAAGCGCGTGGCGGTCATCGGCGGAGGCAACTCCGGCGTTGAAGCGGCCATCGATCTGGCCGGCCTGGTTTCTCATGTGACGCTTTTCGAGTATGGCGATGCTCTGCGCGCCGACGCGGTGTTGCAACGCAAGCTCAAGAGCCTGCCTAATGTCGACATCATTGTTTCGGCGCAAACAACCGAAATCCATGGCGACGGCAAGAAGGTAAATAGCCTGTCGTACAAGGATCGTGTCACCGATCAGATTCGCAACATCGAACTGGAAGGCGTGTTTGTGCAGATCGGCCTGGTGCCGAATACAGAATGGCTCAAGGGCACCCTGGCCCTGTCGCGCCACGGCGAAATCGAGATCGACGCCAGGGGCCAGACGTCTTTGCCGGGTGTGTTCGCTGCCGGTGATTGCACGACTGTGCCTTATAAA
>DATCYE010000197.1:0-3434 GCA_036570485.1 Pusillimonas sp.
TCCATCAGGGCCTATGCACGCGAACTGCTCAAGCCGTACTGCGGCCCCTTTCACGAGCAGGAAGCCGCTGGCTGGCTGGGTACGCCCCCGGCATCGCTAGCCATTATTGCCTTGCGGCCCGTGGGCAGCAGCGAACCCATAGGCCTGCTGGTCCTGGGCTCCGACGACACTGAACGCTTCACGCCCGACATGGGCACCGCCTTTCTGGACACCATCAATAAGCTGGCCAGCGCCAGCCTGTCGCGCCTGCGCGGCGCAACCGACCAGGACGACTACGCCTAAACCAAGGAGGCCGCATGCATGTCTTGCCCGCAGCCATGGAGCAATGGCTTACCCACCTGCGGGCAAACCGGCGCTATTCCGAACACACCCTGGCCGGCTACCGCCAGGACCTGCATCACCTGATTCAATGCCATCCCGGCGCAGCGCCGGAAAAACTCACCGAAAGCCATATACGCCAAGCCGTCGCACGCCTGCACGGGCAGGGGCTCAAGCCGCGCAGCCTGGCGCGGGCACTGGCCGCCTGGCGTGGCTTTTATCAATGGTGGGCGCCTGGCGCGGGCATGGAATCCAATCCGGTGGTTGGCGTGCGAGCGCCCAAGGCGCCGCGCAGTCTGCCCAAGGCCTTATCGGTGGAACAAGCTCAGGTTCTGCTGGACCGGCCCGGCCTGCCCAAACCCAACACCCCCATCGAATGCCGCGACCAAGCCATGTTCGAGGTTCTGTATTCCAGCGGCCTGCGCCTGGCCGAACTGGTCAGCCTGGACTGGCGTTACACGCGTCAGGGCGCATATGAGTCGCAAAGCTGGGTGCAACTGCGCGAACACGAAGCCATCGTCAAGGGCAAAGGCGGCAAGACCCGCAGCGTGCCGCTAGGCAGCCAGGCCATCGCCGCCGTCGAGCGGTGGCTGGACGCACGCAACGGCCTGTTGGGCCCGGATACCGACATAGATGCCGGCGCCGCCCTGTTCCTGGGCGCGCGCGGCAAACGCATTTCACCCAGAGTGGTTCAACTGCAGTTGAATAAACTGGCGATGCTTACCGGGCTGCCGGTGCATGTGCATCCGCACAGCCTGCGCCATAGCTTCGCCAGCCACATGCTGCAATCGGCCCAGGATTTACGCGCCGTGCAGGAAATGCTGGGGCACGCCAATATTTCCACCACGCAAATTTATACACGGCTGGATTTCCAGCACCTGGCCCAGGCCTACGACAAAGCGCATCCACGCGCCAACAGAAAGCGCTGACGCATGGGCGTTCTGTTGACTTGATTCTGCAGGCCCGCCAATCAGGCAGGACTCCACCGACGCGGCCTGGCGCTTAACGCGTCAGCACATAAATAAGCCGGCCCGCATTCCAGCTGAACATGCCCAGATAGGTGCCGGCCGGCGCATCGCCAGCCCCCAATGCATCGGAATACAGCGTGCCGCCTACGCTGGCTCCGGTCTCGCGAGCAACTTGCTTGACCAGCTTGGAACTGCTGCTGCCCTCCACGAATACGCCCGCCACATGTTCCTTCTTGGCCCGATCGATAATCGCGGCCAGATCTTTGGCCGAGGGCTCGGCTTCGCTGGATAAGCCCGCAATCGAAATAAAGCGTATGCCATAGGCTTGCGCAAAATAGCCGAAAGCATCGTGCGAGGTAATCACTGTGCGCCGGTTCGCGGGAATGCCTTCCAGGGCGATCCGGATTTCCGCATCGAGCTTGGCCATTCTGTCGATATACAGCTTGGCGCGCGCTCTGTAATAGGCGCGATGCGTAGGGTCGGCTTGCACAAGGCCATCGGCAATGTTGCGCGCATAGATCATGCCATTGCGCAGACTCTGCCATGCATGCGGATCGATGTCACCCTGAGCATGAGAGTCGTGACCATGGCCCTCTTGCTCATGCTCCGAGTCGTGTCCATCGCCGGCGGAGTGGCTTGCACCACCCACCACCTCATCCGCGCTCAAGTGGCGCAACTCGACACCTTTCGAAGCCAGTATCTGGCGCCCCTTGAAGCCGGACGCCTGCGTCAGGCGCGCCAGCCAGCCTTCAAAACCCAGTCCGTTCAACACCAGCACATCGGCTTGCGCAAGGGCCTTTGCGTTCTGCGGCGACGGCTCGAATGAATGAACGTCGCCATTGGGCCCCACCAGAGTGGTCAACGCCACGTATTCGCCACCGATCTCGCGAACCATGTCGCCCAGAATGGAAAAACTGGCTACAACCTTAAGAGGCTTATCGGCGGCGGCAACAAAGGACGGCGACAGTGCCGTGGCAATAAGGCCGCCGGCCAACACACCTAGGGCCCTTCGACGCGGCAGGCGAAAACCGTGAACAGCGTTGGCTTTGAACATTAAAGATGCTCCGAAATACGGGATAGACGTTGACGCCGGGCGCGGGCTTCGCGCGCAGCTTGCAGTAGCCCCCCCAGGGGGCCGAAGAAAATCGACAGGAAATAGATGCATCCCGCCGAAAGAATGATAGCGGGTGAGGCCGGGACATTGGCGTAATACGAAAACAGCAGGCCTGCATACGACGATACCGCGCCCAGGGCTGCGGCCAACACCATCTGGCGGCCCACCGAACCAGCCCAGAATCGTGCTGCGGTGGCCGGCAGCATCATGATGCCCACCACCATCAGCGTGCCCAGCACCTGAAAGCCCGCCACCAGCGTCATCACCAGCAACACCAGGAATACCATGTGAATAAAAGAACCCGTCGACCCATGGCTGCGCAGGAACAAGGGGTCCAGGCACTCCAGCACCAGGGGTCGGAAAATCACGGCAAGCACCAACAGGGTAATGCTGGAGGCCGAGGTCACCAGCAGCAGCGCGGCGTCGTCCAGCCCCAGTACCGTTCCGAACAGGACATGAATCAAATCCATATTGGAGCCGCGCAAGGACACCAGCAGCACGCCCAAGCCCAGGGAGACCAGATAGAAGGCCGCAAAGCTCGCGTCCTCGCGCTGCGGCGTAAGCCGCGCCACGGTACCGGCCAGCATGGCCACCACAAGGCCTGTAACCATGCCGCCCACAGTCATCGCGCTAAGCGACAGGCCGGCCGTCAGAAACCCCACGGCCACGCCCGGCAAGATGGCATGCGCCATGGCGTCGCCCATCAGGCTCATGCGGCGCAGCACCAGGAAAACCCCCAGCGGACCCGCCGCAAACGCCAGCGCGAACGAGCCGGCCAATGCGCGGCGCATAAAGCTGTAGTCGATGAACGGGCCTATCAGCCAATCGAACAGCCACATCATAAATAATCCCCGGCGCACAAATGACGGGCCAGATGCAGGTTCTCTGGCGTCAGCACCTGGTCGGTATTGCCCCAGGCAACCGCCTGTCCGCCCATCAGCAGCGTCTGCGGAAAAT
The DNA here is from genome assembly GCA_036570485.1 of Pusillimonas sp. GTDB lineage: Bacteria > Pseudomonadota > Gammaproteobacteria > Burkholderiales > Burkholderiaceae_B. The sequence continues at coordinate 3,358 of DATCYE010000197.1, forward strand.
GAGCACGCACCATATCAAGGTCGTGCAGCACGGCAACCACCGTGCGCCCTTCACCATGCCACTCGTGCAGCAAGGCC
>DATCYE010000198.1:0-4200 GCA_036570485.1 Pusillimonas sp.
TAACAAAGTTGTGGTCAGGCGACATCGTCGGCGGGTGCCGCGCCGGGCAAGCCGGCCCGTATCCTGGCAGCCACGGCTGCCTTGTCGCCACCGCGAAAAATAAGCACCAGCACCGAGACGCTGCTTTCCTGCGCGGCATCCATGGCTTGCAAGGGATACAGCTGCCTGTGTACCGCATGCAGCGCATAAGGCTGCGCCTGCCCCTGGAACCATACCCGGCCCTTCATACGTAGAAGATCCAGGCTTTCGTCCGCCAGCAGACTATCCAGGGTCTGCATCAGGCTGGCCCGAAGCAGCGGCCGGCCCCATGTCAGGGTCAGGACATCGACGCCGACATGATCTGGCGCAGCCGCACCCAGGGTTCGCCCCGACCACAAGCCATTTCCTTGGCCCACCGACCTATGGCGCCCTTCTTCTGCGGCCAGCAGCAATTGCGCCGGCTCGGGCAAGGAGCGAACATCGTATTGCGGCGCATCGGCATTCATTTCCCCAAGAAGCTGCTTTAAGGCATGGATTTGCTTCTGCGAGGCCAGGTCAGTTTTACCGATCAGCAAGACGTCTGCCAACACGGCCTGTTGCACCGCCTCGGGATGCCGCAACAACTGCGTCTGGCCGTTCAGGCCATCGATAACCGCCAGGCATCCCCCATAAAGATAACGTTCGGCCAGGAAGTGGTCGTAGCGCAAGGTGTAAATGACAGGAGCCGGATCGGCGATACCAGTCGTTTCGATGATGACACGGGAAAATGACGGAATTCTTTTATGCAGGGCATCCAGGAACAGCTGGCGCAGCGCGCCCACCAGTTCGCCGCGCACCGCGCAGCACAGACAGCCCGAATCGAGCAGCACGACCTTATCGCTTAAATGCAGGACACGGGCGTGGTCCAGGCCTATATCACCCAGTTCGTTGATCAACACCACGGTTCCCGGCCCCAACCCCTTGCCTGCACCGCCCTCTGGCTGCAGCAGGCGGTTCAGCAAGGTCGTCTTGCCGCTGCCCAGGAATCCGGAAATGACTGTTACAGGTATTTTGCCGCTCATGACTGGCCGTCAGCTCCAGATGGTGATGGTGAGTTCATCAAGATTAAGAAACGAAGAGTCGCGCGTAGGCATGCCAAACGCAAGCGCCGGGCAAGCCGACACTTGCCGGCGGTCCATGGACTACACTGATGGCCAATCCGCAACACCCTAAGCTATGCCGAGAGCCTTGCCAGTAACCTTCAACCTGACCCGCCGCCTACAGGATATTAACGCCGCGCAATGGAATCGGCTGGCGGGCGACCATCCACTGGTCAGTCACGAATTCCTGCTGGCATTGGACAACACCGGCTGCGCCACGCCCCGCAGCGGCTGGGCGCCCCACTTCCTGCTGATGCACCGCGACGAACAACTGGCCGCAGCCATGCCCCTGTATTTAAAGTCTCATTCCCGGGGCGAATACGTATTCGATTATTCGTGGGCACAGGCCTTCGAGCAACATGGGCTGAACTATTACCCCAAGCTGCTGGGCGCGATTCCCTTCACTCCTGTTCCCGGCCCGCGCCTGCTTGCCGCCAACCACGCGGACCGCGTATTGCTGGCGCGTAAAGCCATCGAAATAAGCGAGCAGAATGGCGTATCGTCATTGCACATTCTGTTCCCCTGCGATGAGGACCGCCTGGCGCTTGAAGAGGCCGGTTTCATGTTCCGCGAGAACGTCCAGTTTCACTGGTTCAACCAGGACTATGGCAGCTTGAACGATTTCCTGGCCAGCCTGAATCAGCAAAAAAGAAAGAAGCTCAAGCAGGACAGCAAAAAAGTAAGGCAAGCCGGCGTACAGTTCCGCTGGCTGCAAGGCCGGGATATCGACGACGAGGCGCTAGGGTTCTTTTATCGCTGCTATACCCAGACTTACCTGGAACACGGCAACGCTCCTTACCTGAACCACGAATTTTTTCTAAGCTTGCGCGCCTCCATGGCGGAAAACATGGTGATCGTGCTTGCCGAGCAAGATGGCCAGCCCGTGGCCTCGGCGTTGAATCTGCGCAGTAATCGGACGCTCTACGGAAGATACTGGGGCAGCATGCGCTACGTTCCAGGCCTGCATTTCGAAACCTGTTACATGCAGGGCATCGCCTACTGCATTCAAAACGGACTATCGGTATTCGAAGGCGGCGCACAGGGCGAACACAAGCTCTCGCGCGGCATGTTGCCCGTAAAAACCTGTTCCGCACACTGGATCTCGGATCGCCGCTACGCCGATGCTATTGCGGACTTTCTGGCGCGCGAAACGCCGGCGATAGACGCCTATATCGACGAGCTTGCCGAACACAGCCCGTTCAAGAAAAATCCCGAGGCGGGCTGAACAAACCGTTTACCAGACTACGAAAAACAAGACCCAGGCGATACAGAAAGGCACCACGCCCAGCGCCACCATGGACAGCGCCAGACCCCGTCGCCAGGGCGACTCGGTACGCAGGCCCGTCAGGCGCCACACCAGCCGCAAGCTCCATAACAAGGCCAGCCCCAGAAAAGCGAAACGCGCCGTCGTCGCCCATCCGGTGGACACGCCTTCGTGCTGCAACAAGGTCAAGGTGGTGGCCGACAGGCCCAGGAATACGCCCACGCCGGCCGCCGGAATCAACCCCTGCGCCAGCTTGTGCAAGCCGCTGCGGGTCGCCACGCGAGCCCCGCAAGGATGCTTGACGCCGGGCCGCTGCATGACCGGCAAATAACGGTCCGCCGCCCACAGGCCCAGGTAGACCGGGCCACCCACGCATAAGGCACTGCCAAAAATAAAGGTAAGGATCACATTGGCATCAAGCCAACTGAAACTGTCGTTTACTTCCGGATAATGCGTCAAAAGAAACCAGGGGGCATTCTGGGCCAGCGGCCAATAGATATCGTGATTGACCAGCCAGGTGGCCTCGGCCTGTTTCAACGTCACAAACCAGGGGCTGGCGCTCCATAGAAAAGCACCCACGGCCAGGCCCATCAGGCCGAAGGCGATCAGCGCCGTCTGCCATCCGTCACCCGTGGCGACATGAACGATCTCGGCTTCCGGCGAGCGTGGCGTCAGTTGTATGGCGCCGCGATAATCGCTGCAACGCCCGCACATATGGCAGTCTGCTGCGCCCTGCATATGACGCAAAGGCAGCAGAGGCGCGCAATTGATGGACTCGGTGCGCCGCTGCGGATTGCGCCAGGCCTGTTCATCGACCTTGTAATGCCAGGGCGCAAGCTTGGCCAATAGATTGAACACGCCATTGACCGGGCACAGATACTTGCACCATACGCGCTTGTTGCGGCCGTACAGCCAGCCCACCACCATGGCGGCGGCAGTGGACCCGCCCAACACCGCCAGGACGGCCCAAGGGTACTGGTAGACACTGACCAGTTGGCCGTAGATCGTCGTCAGCGAGAACGCGACAAAAGGCCATCCACCCCAGCGCATCCATTTGGGTATGGCGCGGCCCCGCCCATGCTCGCTGGCCCATTCGGACAGCATGCCTTCCGGGCAGAACCAGCCACACCAGGCACGCCCCAGCAGCGGCATGGACAACAACACGAAAGGCCACCAAACACCCCAGAAGGCGAACTGGGCGAAAACGGTCAGGTTATTGAATACCGATGCCGTCCGGTCCGGCAAAGGCAGTATGGCCGGCACCACCAGCAGCAGCACGTAGAACACCACAATGATCCACTGCATGGCGCGCAGATAAGCCGCATGATCACGCAGGAAATCGGCGAATCTTCTGCTGGCCGTCCGTAAAGCCAAAGCCATGACGTACGCCTATGCCGAAGCGGCGGATAAGGTTCGGCTCGCGCGGCCCGCCCTGACGCTTGCATGCCTGAGCACTGCCCAGGCCACCACCCAATAGGCTAGCCAGATCAGCACTTGCGACAAGGCTGGATAAGCGCGATAACCGGCAAAATCGGCCAGAATCTTGCCCAGGCCACCATTGGCATCCAATAACCATGAGCTGTCCCATACCGGATCAATCAAAGTGGGCAGGACATCAAGCGATATCAAGTGATCCAGCCCGCTGACCAGCAAGGAGCTGGCCAGCAGCAGCAACAGGATTTCGGTCAGTTTGAAAAAACGCCGCCAGGTAATCAACCTGCCACCCAATTGCAGCACCCAGAACGAAGCCAGCGCGGCCAGGAAACCCAGCACGCCTGCCAAAGCCAGGCTCCAGCCAGAGACGCTGTCTGCCCCGGC
>DATCYE010000199.1:0-10239 GCA_036570485.1 Pusillimonas sp.
TTTGGGACAAGACCCCACCCGCGCCCAAACTGCCGGCCGAAGTCCTTGAAAAAACGGCGGCCAAATACCGCGAGGCGGCTGACCGCCTGATGGCATAAACGCCGCGCGCCTTGCGCGGCAGCCCGTACAATAAAGAGTCCATTGGGGACTCTTTGCATTTATATGGCTGAATTTCACATGACCGATCCGATCCAGGGCAATGACGGCGCAAAGCCGGTGGTGGGCATAATCATGGGCTCGTCCAGCGACTGGGACATCATGAAGCACGCTGCCGCGATTCTTGAAGAATTCGGTATCGCCCACGAAATGCGGGTCGTGTCGGCGCACCGCATGCCGCTCGATATGGTGGAATACGGCGCTCAAGCCTCCGAGCGCGGCCTGCGTGCCATCATCGCCGGCGCCGGCGGTGCCGCGCACTTGCCGGGCATGATGGCAGCGCTGACCCCCGTACCGGTATTCGGCGTGCCGGTGCCTTCCAAATACCTGCGTGGCGAAGACTCTTTGCTGTCTATCGTGCAGATGCCCAAGGGCGTGCCGGTGGCTACCTTTGCAATCGGTGAGGCGGGTGCCGCCAATGCGTCCCTGCATGTGATCGCCTGCTTGGCCACCACCGATTCCGCCTTGCTGCAAAAGCTGGTGGCGTTTCGCGCCAGGCAGACCGAAGCGGCCAGGGCCATGGCCGTCCCGCCGCACGTAACGATGTAAGGGGCTATGTTTCTTGCCTTCCCTCTTTTCGCCTTTTGACGACAGGTTCTCTCATGAATGAAGCTTCTGATTCCTTTCCTATTCTGCCGGGAGACTGGCTGGGCATGATAGGAGGAGGACAGTTGGGACGCATGTTCTGCCATGCGGCGCAAAGCCTGGGTTACAAGGTGGCGGTATTGGATCCGGATGAGCACAGTCCGGCCGGCGCTGTGGCGGAACTGCATATCCGGGCCGGTTATCAGGATAGTGCCGGGTTGGAACAGCTGTCCGCGCGCTGCAAGGCCATTACCACTGAATTCGAGAACGTCCCCGCCGACAGCCTGCGTACCTTGGCCTTGCGCTCCCGGGTCAGTCCGTCTGGCGATGCGGTGGCGGTGGTTCAGGACCGCATACGGGAAAAGGCCTTCATCAAAAGCACCGGCGTGCCGGTGGCGCCTTATGCGCCCATACTCGTGCGCGACGATATCGTCGCGGCGCCTGCCGCGCTTTTTCCGGGCATTCTGAAAGTGGCCCGGCTGGGCTACGACGGCAAGGGACAAGCTCGGGTAACTAATGTGCAGGAAGCACTGGACGCGTTTGAACAGTTTCAGCAAGCCGAATGCGTGCTGGAAGCCATGCTGCCGCTGGCCAGCGAATTGTCGGTCGTCATGGCGCGCGGCGCAGACGGCCAGACCATGCTGTACGACTCGGCGCAGAACGAGCATCGTGACGGCATCCTGGCCGTCTCAAGCGTCGATGCATCACTGCTCGATACGGCGCTGGCCGAACAGGCGGCCGCATCGGCAATCCGTATTGCCCAGGCGCTGGATTACATGGCGTCATGTGCGTGGAATTTTTTGTGCTGCAAGACGGCAGCCTGGTGGCCAACGAAATTGCTCCGCGCCCGCACAATAGCGGGCACTACACCATGAATGCCAGTGTCAGCAGCCAGTTCGAGCAGCAGGCTCGCGCCATGGCCGGCTTGCCTTTGGGCAGCACCCGCAACCTGTGTCCGGTCGTCATGCTGAATATTCTGGGCGATGTCTGGTTCGACGCCGACAGTGGTACAAAGCGCGAGCCCGACTGGGGCGGAGTGCTTCGGGTGCCGGGCGCCAAACTGCATCTTTACGGCAAGGCCGAAGCGCGGCGCGGGCGCAAGATGGGACACATCAACGTGCTGGGCCAGACGCTGGCGCAGGCCCGCGATGGCGCCGCCCAGGTGGCACGAATTTTGGGCATCGAGTTTCAGCCATGAGCCCAGCCGTGCCGGCTTCATCCGACATGAGCGTGTTGCTTGAAGAGGCCGCGCAGCGTCTGGCTGCCGGAAGCCTGGTCGCTTTTCCGACCGAAACGGTTTATGGGCTGGGCGCAGACGCCGAGAACCCGCAGGCCATTGCGCGCATTTATCAGGCCAAGGGCCGCCCATCCAATCATCCCGTCATCGTTCATGTGGCGCCTGAAGCCGATATCGGCTATTGGGCTGCCACGGTTCCCGCCGAAGGGCGTGCGCTGATACAGGCATTCTGGCCGGGGCCGCTTACGCTCATATTGCCTCGCGCCAAGCATATACCCGCCGCCGTCAGCGGCGGCCAGGACAGCGTCGGGCTGCGTTGCCCTTCGCATCCGGTGGCCCAGGCCTTGCTGCGCGAATTTGCACGCGCGAAGGCCAATGGGCAGGGCGGTGTGGCCGCACCATCGGCCAACAAGTTCGGGCAGGTGTCGCCCACGCACGCCGCGCATGTGCGTGCGGAGTTCCCAGAACTGGGTCCGCAGGACTTGATGGTGCTGGAAGGCGGACCGTCCCAGGTCGGTATCGAGTCCACCATTATCGACGTATCGCGCGTGAACCAGGGCATAGCGCCCGTGCTTTTGCGGCCGGGGCATATATCGTCGGCCCAGATCGCCGAGGTGCTTGGCGTGGAACCGGGCCGTCCGGATGCGGCGGCGCCGCAGGTGTCGGGATCGCTTAAGGCGCATTACGCGCCGCACACGCCTTTGCTGGTCTTGCCATTGGACCGCTTGCTGGCGCGGGCCGATGATGTCGTTGTGGGGCGTACTGCCGCAGTCGTTTTTAATGCGACGGGTGTTCCGGCCGTGCCGGGGGTGGACTGGCTGGCATGCGCCGGTGATCCGCACTTATATGCACGCGACCTGTATGCCTTGTTGCGCCGGCTGGATCAGCAAGGCTATGCCCGCATCCTGATGGAGCAGCCGCCGCGCAGCGCCGCCTGGCAGGCGGTGAACGACCGCATAGGGCGGGCTGCCGCTGCGTTCGATCCCTTGTGATCTATCCGCTGCCCAGTATTTGACAGGCTTATTAAGCGGGCAATAGCAGGCCAAGGCCTATACGCCTAAATAGCGCATAAGCAGATCGGGCCGCTCGGCCAGCGCAGCGCTGTCTTGCGCTTGCACCACGTTGCCTTTTTCCAGCACCACGCAGCGATCCGTGTGCGCCAGTACTTTGCGATAATTGCGATCGACGATCAGCGTGGACATGCCGCTAGTACGCACTGCGGCGATAATCCGCCATATCTCGGCAATGATCAGCGGCGCAAGGCCTTCGGTGGCTTCATCCAGTATCAGCACGTCGGGGTTGGTCATGAGCGCGCGGCCGATGGCCAGCATCTGCTGCTCGCCGCCCGATAGTTGCTGTCCGCCATGATCCAGTCGTTCGGACAGGCGCGGAAAGACATCCAGCACGCGCTCGTAGGTCCAGTCCTGGCGTCCGTCGTAACCGGGCCTTGCGGCGACCTGCAGATTCTCGCGCACGTTCAGGTTGGGGAAGATGCCGCGGCCTTCGGGTACATAGGCTACTCCCAGCCGCGATACCTGGTAGGGTGCGGCGCGTGTGCAGTTTTTTCCACGTACGGTAATGGTGCCGCCGCTGGCGGGCACGTGCCCCATGATGGTTCGTATAAGCGTGCTTTTGCCCATGCCGTTGCGGCCCAGCAGCCCGATGGCTTCGCCCGCGTCGATCTGAAGGCTTACGCCTTGCAGAATATGGCTTTGTCCGTAATGGGCGTGTATGGCGTCGGCCACAATGAAGGAACTCATTCGCCGTCTCCCAGGTAGGCCGTTTGCACCTGCGGGTTGTCGCGTATGGCTTGCGGTTCGCCCTGGGCGATGACGCGCCCGTTGACCATGACGGTGATCTCGTCGGCTACCTTGAACACGGCATCCATGTCGTGCTCGACCAGCAGTATGGCGTGGTCGGCTTTCAGCGATGCCAGCAGCTCAAGCATTCTGTCGGTTTCTTCGGAACCCATGCCGGCCAGGGGTTCGTCCAGCAACAGGACACTGGGGCGGGTGGCCAGGCTCATGGCGATTTCAAGCTGGCGTTTGCGTCCATGGGACAGCAGGCCCGCCACTTGTCGGCTGTCGGATTCCAGGCCCGCCAGGGAAATGGCGTGTTCCGCAGCTTCGTTGCTGATACGGCATTTGCTTGCAGGGGCAGTCCAGTTCCAGAAGGCCTGATGATTGGCCTGCGCGGCAAGGCGACAGTTTTCGTGCACCGTCAGCGATGGAAAAATAGTGGTGCGCTGATAACTGCGGCCCAGGCCGGCGCGTGCGCGGCGCGGCTGAGGCCACGAGGTGACTTCCTGGCTATGCAGGAATATATTGCCCTCGTTGGGGGCCAATTCGCCGGCCAGCACACTGACAAGGGTTGATTTTCCGGCGCCATTGGTGCCGATCACGGCATGCACGGTTCCTTGCAGCAGAGACAGCGAAACCTGGTCGATGGCGGTCAGCCCGCGAAAACGCCGCGTGATATTGGTGGCCGACAAAAGAGCGTCAGTCATGTTTATTCCTTGAAACGGCAAGCGGCGCGTAAGCCCGGCGACGGTCGCGCCATTGTCCGCAAATGCCTATAAGCCCGTTCGGCATAAGGGCGACCAGTGCAATGATGCTCAGGCCGAAGGTCAGATGCCAATGCGTGGACCAGTCGCCAAACAGGGCCTGCGACTGAAATGCCTCTTGCAGCAGCGTCAGGCAGGCCGCGCCCAACACGGCGCCCCACAAACGACTGCTGCCGCCCAGGATCACCATCAGCAGAACCAGCCCGGATTGTTCCCAGGCCAGTAGTTCGGGATTGACGAAGCCGTCTTTGGCGGCATACAGCAGACCGCTGACACCGGCCAGCGCGCCGGCAACCCCATAGGCGACCAGCTTGTAATTGAAGGTTGAGTAGCCGGCGCTGCGCATGCGCTGTTCGTTCACCCTGATGCCTGTCAGCGCAGCGCCGAAGCGTGAGCGCATGAGCATGGCCAGGAAGGCCCAGACCAATACCAGGCAGGCAAGGGTGAACAGAAAGAAGCTGTAAGGACTATCGACGTTCAGCAGGACGCTGTCGCCCAGACGCAGCTCGGGCCGGAAATACAGGTAGATGCCATCGCTGCCGCCACCCACATCGGTATCGTGGAAAACGTAATAGGCCATCTGCGAAAAGGCCAGCGTCACCATGATGAAATACACGCCGCGCGTGCGCAGCGCCAGGGCGCCGGTTATCAGGGCATAGATCAGCGCGCTGATCATGGCGACCGGCAACAGCCATAGCAGATTGCCCGCGCCGGACTCGGGCGAGAGTAGTGTGGTGGCGTAAGCCGCTATGCCGAAAAAGGCGGCATGGCCCAGGCTGACCAGACCGGCGCCGCCCACCAGCAGTTGCAGGCTAAGCGCAAAGATGGAAAAAATCATGATCTTGATCGCCAGGCTTATGTAGTAGTCATTGGCGATCAGGGGAAACAGGGCGAACAGGCCCAATACCCCGGCCATGCAAAAAAAACGTAAAGTGGCCTGCATGAATCAGCCTTGTTTGAAAAGCCCTTCGGGCTTGAATAGAAGAATGCCCGCCATCAGCACATAGACCAATACGCCCGCAACACTGGGGAAGAACACTTGTCCGAAGGTGTCCACAAAGCCCACGAGCATGGCAGCCAGGAATGCGCCCTTGATGGATCCGATTCCCCCAATGACGACAACGACAAAGCAGATGATAAGAATGCTGTTTCCCATGCCGGGATACACCGACGAAATGGGGGCGGCTATGGCACCGGCCAGGGCCGCCAATGCAACGCCAATGGCGAACACGATGCGATACAGGCGGTTGATGTCTATGCCCAAGGAACTGATCATCTCGCGGTTGCTGGCCCCGGCGCGTATCATCATGCCCAGCCGGGTGCGTCCGAGCACCCAATACAGCAGCCCGGCAACCAGCAGGCACACAATGGAAATGAACAGGCGATATACCGGGTAGGTCATGACATCGCCCAGTTGTATGGAGCCTGCGAGCCAGTCGGGCGCGGATACGCCGTGCACATCGTTGCCGACCGCCAGGCTGCGCAGTTCTTCGAACACCAGGATCAGGCCGTAGGTCATGAGGACCTGCTGCAAATGATCGCGGCGGTACAGAAAGCTGAAGAAAGCCCATTCAAGGAAATAGCCCAGGATGGTGGCCAGCAGCAGGCAGAGCAGGACGGTGATAAGAAAGCCGCCGCCTGCGTACTGGGCAACCACCGGTTCCAGCGCGAAGGCCATATAGGCCCCGATCATATAGAAACTGCCATGGGCCAGGTTGATGATGCCCATGATGCCAAAGATCAGTGTCAGTCCGCTGGCTACAAGAAAAAGCAACAGGCCGTACTGCACTGCATTAAGGCACTGAATCAGAAATATGACCGGGTCCACGTAGGCTCCTTGCCCGGATTACAGACGGCAGCCGCGAGCCGGATCGGCCAGCGCCTTGGCGGCAACGCCCTGACTTAAGTTCTGCTCGCCCTTGACCTGACGCAGGTAGATGTCCTGGATCGGGTTGTTGGCTTTGGACAAGGTGAATTTACCGCGCGGGCTGTCGATGGTGGCGGCGCTCATGGCGCTGCGCATGGCATCTTTCTTGGATACATCGCCCTTGACGGCCGCAAGGCCGGCAGCCAGCAACTGAGCGGCGTCATAGCCTTGTACGGCATAGACGTCGGGTTGCATCTTGGGGTAGGTTTTGGTGTAGTGTTCGCGGAAAGCATTGTCGCGCGGCGTATTCAGTCCGTCGGCGTAGTGCAGTGTGGTGAACAGGCCCTGGGCCGCTTCGCCTTGCGCCTTCAGGGTGCCGTCGGTCATGAAGCCGCTGCTTAGCAGGGGCACGGTCTTGCCCAGTCCGGATGCGGCGTAGTCTTGCACGAATTTTACGGCGCCGCCACCAGCAAAGAAGGTGAACACTGCGTCAGGCTTAATGGACGCCACTTCGGTCAGCAGAGGCTGAAATTCTACGTTGGGAAAGGGCAGGGTTAGTTCCTTGACGACCTTGCCGCCCTGCTTTTCGAACGATTCCTTGAAACCCGCAATGGCTTCCTTGCCCGCCGCGTAGTTCCAGGTAATGGTAACGGCGGTCTTGTAGCCTTTCTTGACGGCTACGGGACCCATGGCGTAGGAAGGCTGCCAGTTCGAGAACGAGGTGCGGAATATATTCTTGCTGCACAGCGGTCCGGTGATGGCGTCGGCACCCGCATTGGGGATGATGAGCGTGGTGTCGGAGTCTTTGGCCGCTTTGGCCAGAGCCATGGCGACGCCCGAGTGCACTGTTCCGACCAATACGTCGACCTGATCGCGCTTGATCAGACGGTTGGCGTTGTCGGGACCTTTGGATGGATTGGATTCGTCGTCGACCTGGAAGTATTCCAGCTCCTGGCCGGCCAGCTTGCCGCCTTGTTCTTGCACATAAAGCTTGAAGCCGTTTTCAATGGCCTGACCCAGGGCGGCGTAGGTGCCGCTGTAAGGCAGCATGAAGCCCACCTTGACGCTGGCGGCGGCTGGGCCTGCGCCAAGCGCCAGCATGGTCGCAAGGGCGGTGCCCGTCAATACGTATTTCATTTGTCTGCTCCTTAGATTTTTATTAAAAGTACTGCATTATGCGCAATGCGCGGTGTAGCGGTAAATCAGGGTTGGCATTAATAGAGTTTGCGCAGGAAGGCGCTTACGGCGTCGATGACGGTGTCGGGCTGGTCCCTATGAGGCGAATGGCCGCAGTCCGCAATAATACAGAGCTCGGTCTGCGGGGCCAGCCGTTTTATGCCGCGTATCTGTTCCAGCGTGCCGTATTCGTCGTCTTCGCCCTGTATGGCCAGTATGGGGCATGTGATCTTGTCCAGAAATGATTCGATGTTCCAGGCGCGAAATTCCGGGTTCAGCCAGATGTCGTTCCAGCCCCAGAAGGCGGAGTCCGGGGCGTCGTGATAACGCCCCAGCTTGCGCGGCAGATCGGTGTTCAGATAGGCGCTGCGGGCCTGCTCGATATTCGAGATCGTCACGTCTTCGACAAAAATATGAGGGGCAGCCACTGCAATGGCCTTGACTCGATCCGGATACATTGCGGCATACAGAAGGGCAATAGAGCCGCCGTCGCTGTGGCCGAACAGTATGGGTCGTTCGTCTTGCAGGCCCAGTGCCGAGAACAGCGCCGGCAGGGCGTCTTCGGCTTGAACGTGCATGAAGCCGACCGGCCATTTTTCATCTGGCAGTTTCGGTGTGCTTTTGCCGTAGCCATAGCGCGAAAAAACCAGGCCGCGGCAATCGGCCGCCGCGCAGACCTGGGCCGGCCAGTCTTTCCACATCGAGGCCGAGCCCAGCCCTTCGTGCAGGAACACCAGCAGATCCTTGTCGGTTTTTTCGGGTGCCATCCATAGGCACTCGATGGCCATGTCGCGCCCCATGGCGTGTATCGGGACTAGCTGGGTGGCAGGGGCGGTGACGGCTTGGTTCATGGGGCTGATCTATTTGTTCAGTTGACGAAGGCGGAAACGCTGGATTTTTCCGGTGGCGGTTTTGGGCAGGTCATCGATGAAATGAATACTGCGAGGATACTTGAAAGGCGCCAGATGCTGTTTTACATAGGCCTGAAGTTCGTGCTCGATGCCCGAATCGCCTGCTTCGCCGTTGCGCAGCACGACGTAGGCCGTTGTTTTCATCAGGCCATCGCTATCGGTTACACCTATGACCGCGGCCTCCAGCACGGCCTCGTGCTGAGCCAGCGTGTTCTCGACCTCGATGGGCGAAACATACTGGCCGCTGACCTTGATCATGTCGTCGCTGCGTCCTGCATAGGTGTAGTAGCCGTCGGCGTCGCAAGTGTATTTATCGCCGCTTTTCAGCCATGGGCCCTGAAAGGTTTCCAGCGACTTCGAACGGTTGTGCCAGTACATCAGGGCGGCGCTGGGGCCCCTGATGTACAGATCGCCGATAGTGCCCGTGGGAACGCTGTGGCCGTGTTCGTCGCGCAGATCGACCTCGTAGCCGGGAACGGGCAGGCCGGTCGTGCCGTAGCGTATGCGGCCGGGCTGGTTGGATAGGAATATATGCAGCATTTCGGTGGAGCCGATGCCGTCCAGGATGTCGCAGCCAAAATGCTGCTGAAAGCGGGTGCCCAGATCTTTGGGCAAGGCTTCGCCGGCCGAGGCGCAGACGCGCATGGCCACGCTGTCCCGGGCGGGAAGGGCAGGCGAGGCCAGCATGCTGGCATACAAGGTGGGTACGCCGCAGAATACGGTGGGACGGTGTTGCGTCAGGCGCTTGAACACCGCGTCGGGCGTGGGGCGCTCGGCCATCAGCACTGTGGTGGCGCCCACGGACAGCGGAAAAGTCAGCCCATTGCCCAGACCGTAAGCGAAGAACAGCTTGGCCGCCGAAAACACGACATCGCTTTCTTTTACGCCCAGCACGGGCTTGCCGTAGAGTTCGGCCGTGTGCCACAGATTGGCATGCGTATGGATAACGCCCTTGGGCTGTCCGGTGGATCCCGATGAATAAAGCCAGAACGCGACTTCGTCCGCCGCTGTGGGGCAGGCAGGTGGTTCGCCGGCCTGCGCCATCAGGTCTTCGAGCTTGTGGATGCCCGAAGGCAGCGCGCCGTCGGGCTGCGATACGACGATGTGCTTGACGTCGTGCTCGCCCGACATGGCCTGTTGCAGAATAGGCAGCAGTGCGCCCGACACAAACACAGCCTGGCTGCGGCTGTGGTGCAGCATGTAGGCATAGTCGTGCGCCGTCAGCAGCGTATTGGCGGCCACGGGAACCACGCCCGCGTGCAGGGCGCCCAGGAAGGCCACGGGCCAGTCGATGGTATCGTGCATCAGCAGCAAAATTCGCTCTTCGCGCCTGATGCCCAGGTTTTGCAGTAAGCCGGCGAACTGGGCGATTTTTTGCGCCAGTTCGCCATAAGTCAGCGTGCGTTGATCGTCGATGTAGGCGGGCTTATCCGCTCTGGCGGCATTGATGTGCACAAGATGAGCGGCGTAGTTCAGCTCGGTGGGGCAGGCTTGCATTGGGTGTCTCCGGAATTTTTATAGTGTGTTGCGTGCGCCGCAGTCGGGGCGGCCTATTTTTTGGCGTTAGAACGCCTTAGTGTTTGGTGAACTCGATCCGCCCTTCGGGCAGCAGATAGAGAATCAGGGCGCGGCCTTGGCTGACGGTGGGGCTGTGCACAGTGCCGGGGCCGTAGACCAGCCAGCCCGCCGGCGCGCCATCGAAGCGGGCATCGCCTTCCAATGGCATGATCAGGTCGATCTCGCC
>DATCYE010000200.1:0-3153 GCA_036570485.1 Pusillimonas sp.
GCTCGGCCTGGGCCGCTCAAGCTTGCCCGGCTACAACACTACAGCTCTGCCCGCCACGGCGGCCTGGATAAACGGCAGTGTGTCCCATGCTGTCGAGTTCGACGATATTTACCGCGATGCGGTGTACCACCCCGGGTGCCCGGTGATTTCAGCCGCGCTGGCGGCCGCCGAAGCCACCAATGCGTCGGGCAAGGCGCTACTGCACGCCATTGTCGTGGGATACGAAATATCCACGCGCGTGGGCGCAGCCATTCAGCCGGCCCATTACAAATACTTCCACACCACGGGCACAGTGGGCTGCATAGGCGCTGCGGCGGCGGTAGCCGCCATTCATGCGCCCGGCGATGCCGTCGTCATGCAACATGCCATCGCTACGGCAACCACATTCGCCTCGGGCTTGCAGCAGGCCTTCCGATCCGACGCCATGACCAAAGCACTGCATGCCGGCCACGCCGCCGCAGTGGGTATTCGGTCCGGCATGGCAGCAGCTTGCGGCGTAACAGGCGTACCCGACATTCTTGAAGGCGAGGTAGGTTTTGGCGCCGCCCTGGCCGATAAGCCCGACTGGCGCCTGGCAACAGAAGGTCTGGGTCATGACTACAACATTACGCACATAACCCAGAAGAACCACGGCTGCTGCGGACACACTTTTGCCGCCATCGATGCCGCAATCGAACTGCGCAATCGCCATGCCATCGATCCGGCGCAAATCAAGGAAATTCGGGTAGCCACTTACCAGACTGCGCTAAACGTGACAGGCAACTTTCAACCGAGCACTGCATTCGAGTGCAAGTTCAGCCTGCCTTACGTCGTCTCGCACGCCCTGCATCATGGCTCGGTTCGCCTCAATGCCTTTGATGCCGCCAGCATGAACAACGCATCCGTGCGTCAGCTTATGACAAAACTGATCCTGTCGGCCGATGCAGGCCTTACCGAAAGCTTCCCACGGCAACGAGCGGCCCGGCTGTCTTTGCTGTTGAACGACGGCACTTTGGTGGAACATTTTTCACCGCACAGAAAGGGCGATCCGGAAGCGCCATTAAGCGACGCCGAACTGATCGATAAATTCAATGAACTGACTGTCCCGGTGATTGGCAGCGAGCGGGCGCGACGACTTCAAGAACAAGTCTGGAGCCTGGACACACTGGCTGTCAAAGACCTGACTCTGAACTCATAAATATCCATAAACTATTCTTCAAGCTTAAGCCTATGTCAACGCTCGCCGAGCCCTCTGTTTCTACCGCCACCTTTGCAAACGCCTTGCTGGCACCACGATCGATTGCGCTTATAGGCGCATCCAGCGATCCAAAAAAGAACACGTCCAGGCCTTTGCGCTTTATGCAACAGCATGGCTATACAGGGGCCATCTACCCCATCAATCCGTCTTCCACGGAAATCCTGGGCGTAAAGGCCTACCCGTCCGTTAGCCAGGTGCCGGACGCCATCGACCACGCCTTCATCATGATTCCCGGCAAGCATGTGCTTGGCGCGCTAAAAGAATGCGCTGAAAAAGGCATACGGGTTGCAACCATTTACTCCGATGGCTTTGCCGAGGCCGGCCCCGAGGGCCAACAGCGGCAGGAGCAACTGGTCGAAGAAGCTCGCAAACTAGGCATCCGTATCCTGGGGCCCAACAGCATAGGCACCGCCAATGCCCACACCGGCGGCGTACTGTCCGTCAATGCCGTGTTCGAAATGGCAACCCTGATCAAGGGCACGCTTAGCCTGGTGTCGCAAAGCGGATCCATGATGGGCTCGCTGTTATCGCGCGCAGCCGCGCGCGGCTTTGGCTTTGCCAAATCAGTATCGGTCGGCAACGAAAGCGATATTTCAGTCGGTGAAGTCGTGGATGCGTTGGTTGACGACCCGCAAACCCAGGTTATCTTGCTTTTCCTGGAAACACTGCGCGATACGGCCACGCTGACTGCCGCGTTGGAGCGAGCACGACACGCCGGCAAGCCGGTCATAGCTTATAAACTGGGGCGATCCGAACAAGGCGATGCCCTTTCCCAATCGCATACCGGCGCCATCGCAGGCAACAACGCCGCCATCGATGCGTACTTCGATGCCAATGGCGTCATGCGCATCGAGATGCTTGAAAGCCTGTTCGAAGCAGCACCCCTGGCCAGTCGCTATGCGGCTGCGCGCCCTCAAAGCCGCTCTACGCAGCCTACCCGGGTCGCGGTCATTACCACGACCGGCGGCGGCGCCGCCTCGGTTGTCGATAGCTTGGGATTGAAAAACATCGAAGCGGCAACGCCCCCGCTGGAGTTCGTGCAACACATGGCCGGGCGCGGATTGAATATTCGGCAAACTCCCGTCATCGACCTGACTCTGGCCGCCACCAGCGAGCAATACAAAGATCTGCTGGAACAATTACTGCTCTCGGACTGGTGCGATGCCGTACTTAGCGTGGTGGGTTCTTCGGCTCAGTTTCATCCGCAATTGGCGGTAAAGCCCCTGATCGAATCAAGCAAACCCGACAGCAAGCCACTGGTGGTTTTTTTAGCACCGGAAGCGTCCGAGTCCCTGCAATTACTGCAACAACATGGGATTGCCGCTTTTCGCACCCCCGAAACCTGTGCCGATGCGCTTGCTGCCTTCTTCAAGCCCGTTATCCAGCAGGCCGACCTGCCTACCGAAACAGCAGCCTTGCCCGCCGATTGCCCTGTCTCGGGCAATTTCACGGAAGTCGAATCGATGCGCGCCTTTGCCGCGCTGGGCATAGAAAGCGCCTCTAGCCAGCTTTTGCAGCCCGAAAACATCCAACACGCCATTCCTTACCCGCTGGTGCTCAAGATTGTTTCCCGTGACATCTTGCACAAGACCGATGTGGGCGGCGTAAAAGTCAACATCAAGAACGACGAGCAACTAGCCCAGGCCATTCCCGAACTTTTGCAATCCGTTCAGCGCCACAAGCCCGACGCCAAAATCGACGGCGTCCTGGTGCAAAAAATGGAAGGCCATCTGATCGAGCTTATGCTGGGCTACCGGCACGATCCTCTGGTCGGCCCCACCGTACTGTTAAGCACGGGCGGCATCGCCGCCGAGCTGATGCCGGACTATGCCATTCGACTGGCTCCGGTGGGCTTGAGCGAAGCCCGCGCCATGATAAACGAAGTCAAACACAGCAAGCTGATCCAAGGCTTTCGC
>DATCYE010000201.1:0-4710 GCA_036570485.1 Pusillimonas sp.
GGGTGCTGATCAGATGGCCGGCTATCGGCATGCCTATGCCATAGCACAGCATGCCGATGGCGATGATGCTGGCCAGCAGACTGCGGCTGAACCCCAGGTCTTGGGCAATGGGCAGAAAGAAGGGGCCTATGCCCATGCGCAAGCCCACAGTCAGCAGGGTAAGCGTTGCCGCAGCCGCAACCAGGTTCCATCCGAAATACCACTTACCGATACGTTCAAGCGCCAAGGCCATCTCCTGTTTGTCGCATATTCTACCTAAGAGACAGGCTGGCGTACTGCTTGTATATGGCCTGGATGATGTTCAGTTGCATGCTGTCGCGGCGTGCGATCATGCCGATGTCGCGTGAGGGCGCCCCGAGTGCTTCGGGTAGCGGCAGAATGCGCAGGTCGGTGATGGCGTTCCAGTCCAGCGTTTGCAACAGCGGCAACACGGTCACGCCCACGTCTTGCTGCACCAGGCTAAGCAATTGCTCTATGGCGTTTAGCTCCAGGAAGTCGGCGGGAACGATGCCCAGGTCCTGCAATACCCGGTCGATTTGCCGGCCAGTGTGCTGGGTTCGGTCAAAGCGCAGGAAGGGGTACTGCGTCAGGATGGCGCGCGGGTCGTTTTCTTTTACCGAAAGCGGCGTAATGATGCGCAGGGGCTCCCGGTAAAGCTGTGTCCATGTCGTGCCGACCGGGGGCTTGGCGGTTCCTACGACGAAGGCGGCATCGATATCGCCTCGTTCGACTTTCTGGGTCAGCTCGCTGGACTTGCCCGAAACCAGGCGTATGCCCAGATCCTTATGCTGGCTTTTTAGCTGCGATACGATTTTTGCCAGGATGCTCATGCTGGACACAATGGCGCCTATGGCCAGCTCGCCCACGAAATCTCCGGTGGGCGGCTGAGGTTGCCGGATGCGGTCGTAAAGCTCCAGCAGCCGGTTCACTTCGGGTAGCAGTTCGCGCCCCGCGTGATTCAGCAAGGCCAGCCGTCCGCTGCGGTCGAACAGCTCGCGCCCGAACTCTTTTTCCAGAGACCGCATCTGCAGACTGACGGCGGCCTGGGTCAGCCCCACATGCTCGGCGGCTTCCGAGAATGAGCCTAATCGGGCGATGGTCACAAAAGTGCGTAGAAAGCGTAGCGAACTCATAAAAAAAACTTGAAAGACAAATAGAAAACTAAATTGATCTAATGGAAGAATGATAGTAGCTTAGGCGGGTTACGCAACATTTTTTAGAGATATTTCTTTTCTTCGATATGAAAAACTTCAACTGGTCCAATCCTTATCCCACCATCCGCACGCCGGTGTTTGCACGCAATGTGGTGTCCACCTCCCACCCGCTGGCGGCACAGGCGGGCTTGCGCATGATGCTGAAGGGCGGCAATGCAATTGATGCGGCTATTGCTGCGGCAGCAACGATCACGCTGGTAGAGCCGGTGTCTTGCGGCATAGGCGGCGATTGCTTCGCCATTTTGTGGGACGGCAAGAAGCTGCATGGGCTCAATTCCTCGGGCGTGGCTCCGGCCGCCTGGAATGTCGAGTATTTCAAGCGCAAATACGGTACGGATTCCAATGGCCTGGCCAAGCAGCCCAAGCGTGGTTGGGATGCGGTAACGGTGCCGGGTGTAGTGGCGGGCTGGGCAGCCCTGCACGGCAAGTTCGGCAAGCTGCCATTCGAAACCCTGTTCGAGCCGGCAATCGAAATAGCCGAACGCGGCAGTGTGGTGCCGCCTGTGGTGGCGGGTAAGTGGGCCAAGGCGGCCGAAGAACTGAAAGATCAGCCGGGTTATGCCGCCGCCTTCATGCCCGACGGCCGCGCGCCGCGCACGGGTGAAATGTTCCGTTTGAAGGGCGCGGCCAATACCTTGAAGCGCATCGCGCAAAGCCATGGCCGAGACTTCTACGAAGGCGAACTGGCCGAAAAGATCGCCGCCTTTAGTCGCGAATGCGGTGCCGCCATGACGCTGGACGACTTGCGCGGCTACAAGCCAGAGTGGGTCGAACCCATTTCCAAAAATTATCACGGCTATACGCTGAACGAGATTCCCCCCAACGGGCAGGGCATTGCTGCACTGATCGCGCTGGGTATTTGCGAGCGCTTCGATCTGCGCAATATTCCTGTCGATTCGGTGCAGTCCCAGCACATCCAGATCGAGGCCATGAAGCTGGCGTTTGCCGACTTGTACCGCTATGTCTCCGATCCGCGCAGCATGCAGCTTACGCCCGAGCAAATGCTGGACGACAATTACCTGGACAGCCGGGCCAAGCTTATACGGCTGGACCAGGCCTCCTTCCCTGCGGCGGGCCGTCCGCATGCCGGCGGCACCATCTATCTGACTGCCGCCGACGAAAGCGGCATGATGATCTCCTTCATTCAGTCCAACTATATGGGCTTTGGCTCTGGTGTAGTGGTTCCGGACACGGGCATCAGCCTGCAGAATCGCGGCGTGGGCTTTTCGATGGACCCGCAGTCGCCCAATGTGGTGGAAGGCGGCAAGCGGCCTTTCCATACGATCATCCCGGGCTTCCTAAGTAAAGACGGCAAGCCGGTCATGAGCTTCGGCGTCATGGGCGGCGACATGCAGCCGCAAGGTCATTTGCAGACGGTCATTCGCATGATCGATTACGACCAGCAACCCCAAGCGGCCTGCTGCGCACCGCGCTGGAAGGTCAACCGCGATTTCACTCTAGACCTTGAACACACCATGGATCCGGCTGTGGTTCAGGGCTTGACCGGGCTTGGACACAAGCTGCATTCGGTAAGCGATCCCTATATGGATTTCGGCGCGGGGCAGTTCATCTGGCGCATGTCGGAAGACGATAATGAACAAGGGTATGTGGCGGCAAGCGATGGCCGTAGGGATGGCCAGGCGGTAGGTTTTTAATCTATAAAGACAAAGAGGAGACATGACATGAAAAAAATCACGGTACTGGCTGGAAGCCTGCTGCTGGGCATGGCCGCTGTCAGCCATGCGCAGGATCTGCGCATCGGCATGCAGGATGACCCCGATACGCTAGACCCGCATCGTTCGCGCACCTATGCGGCGCGCATCGTTTTTACGTCGCTGTGCGACAAGCTGGTCGATATCGACAGCAAGCTGCAATTCGTGCCCAAACTGGCCAAGTCCTGGTCCTGGAGCGAAGACGGCTTGCAACTGACCTTCAAGCTGCGTGAAGATGCGGTTTTTCATGATGGCAGCAAATTCGACGCCCAGGCCGCCAAGGCCAATCTGGACAGGGCGCTGACATTGCCCGAAAGCCAGCGCAAAAGCGAGCTGTCGTCGGTCAAGCAGGTGGACGCACCCGATGCGTCTACTTTGGTCATCACTGTTAAGCAGCCCGATGCAACCTTGTTGGCGCAACTGTCGGATCGCGCCGGCATGATGCTTGCTCCGCAAAGCTTTGCTGGTGCCGATAGCGCGTCTACGGTGGGCCGCAATCCGGTGTGTTCCGGTCCGTACAAATTCGTCGAACGGGTTCAGAACGATCGCATAGTCCTGCAAAAGTTCGATAAGTACTACGACGCCAAGAACTTCTCTTTCGACAAGGTCACTTTCTTTGCCATACCCGATTCCACGGTACGTTTGTCGAACCTGAGGTCCGGCGGCATAGACATCCTTGAACGTGCAAACCCCAGCGACGTGCCGTCCATCAAGCAAGATGACTCGCTGGCGTTCAAGCCGGTTACCGGCTTGGGCTTTCGTCAGTTCATGTTCAACGTGAGCAACGGAGAAAAATCCAAAACCAATCCTTTCAGCAACAAGCTTGTGCGTCAGGCGTTCCAGCTGACCATAGACCGGGCGGCAATAGGCGAGGTTATAGGCGGCGGCATCTTCCCGCCGGCTCAGCAGCCCTTCCCGTTGGCCAGCCCCTATCTAAGCGAAAAATTTCCGGTGATCAAGCCCGATATCGCCAAAGCCAAAGCCCTGCTCAAACAGGCCGGCATGGAAACCGTAGAAGCTACGTTGACCTTCGCCAACAACACCATCGAGGCGTCCACCGCCGAAATGGTGCAGGCCATGGCGGGGCAGGCCGGCTTCAAGCTTAGCCTGCGTCCCACCGAATACGCGGCCATGTTGGCCGAGTCGTCCAAAGGCAATTTCCAAATGGACATGCGTGGATGGTCGGGCCGGGTAGACCCGGACGGCAATATCTTCTCGTTCGTGACCTGCAAGGGTACGCTGAACGACGGCAAGTATTGCAATCCCAAGGTCGACGAGCTGTTGCGCAAGGCACGCACCATAGCGGATCAGGAAAAGCGCAAGGCTGTCTACGACGAAGCGCAAACCATCTTGCAGGACGAGCTGCCTAGTATGTATATTTACTATCAGCCGTGGCCGTTCGTCGTGAGCAAGAAAGTGCAGGGCTTCAATCCTTATCCGGACGGAATGATCAGGCTCGGAGGGGTCTCGTTCTCCAAGGGGTAGTCAGTCCCCACGCACCCGGCCCCTTGTGGCGCGCCGCGCCGCCACCCAGGCCGGGTGTATTGTTTAGTGCCAGGCAGGAATCCATTGCATGTTTAAGCTTATCTTGCGCCGCATTGTCGTTGCCATACCCACGTTGATACTCGTATCCATCGTGATCTTCGGTTTGCAAAAAATACTGCCCGGCGATCCGGTCCTGGCCATGGCCGGTGAAGAGCGCGATCCCGCCGTGCTCGATTACCTGCGCGACAAGTATCGGCTTAACGATCCCTTGCCGGTGCAATACCTGGCCTGGATACAAC
>DATCYE010000202.1:0-3336 GCA_036570485.1 Pusillimonas sp.
GGGTTCGCGCGAAATTCACTGTTTACGGTCTACAGCCATCCCGAATATCTAAGCCCTCCAGGGAGCCCGTCTTGAACAATATCGAACACCTGATCCGCCTGGCCAATCGCATAGGCACATTTTTCGAAGCCTTTCCCGACCACGCAGAAGGCGTGGAGGGCGTGACCAACCACATACAGAAGTTCTGGGAACCCCGCATGCGCATCGCCATGCTCAACTTCCTTGAAACCCAGCCCGACGGGCAACTCGGTGAAACCGGCCTTAGCGACATCGCGCTACAGGCCATCAGCCAGAACAAGGAACGACTGACGCCAAAAATGCCGACGACCTTTTAATTTAGTTTTTGCTCTCCGCGTTCACATATACCGCATCGGGCAAAACCCGATGCACAGAGCCTTTTTGTCTTTTTTTTATATACAGGACCCGCCCAAACCAGCCTCCCGGCTTTACTTTTCATTTCTGCACAAACGTAAATACAGACCGCGCCAACGTGGCCACAAGGAGACAACATGAGTACAAATTCTGCAGATCACGGCTTCTTCAGCAAAGAACGGATAACCGCTCCACCCGGCTTCAATCGATGGATGATCCCGCCGGCAGCCCTGGCGGTCCATCTGTGCATAGGCCAGGCCTATGCCTTCTCGGTATTCAACAACCCCATGACCAAGTTGCTGGGCATCACCCAATCGGCGCCGAACGACTGGGACTTGCCTACGCTGGGCTGGATATTCAGCCTGGCCATTTTCTTCCTGGGCCTGTCTGCGGCCTTTGCCGGGAAATGGCTGGAAGAAGTGGGTCCGCGCAAGGCCATGTTCACGGCCGCATGCTGCTTCGGCGGCGGCTTCATGGTGGCCGCAGCCGGGATCGCCATGCATCAGATATGGCTGGTATATCTGGGTTACGGCGTGCTGGGCGGCGTGGGCCTGGGCATAGGCTATGTATCGCCGGTGTCGACGCTGATCAAATGGTTTCCCGATAAACGCGGCATGGCCACCGGCATGGCCATCATGGGTTTTGGCGGCGGCGCCTTCATCGCCTCGCCCATGTCCGTGGCCCTGATGAAGCACTTCAGCACGCCCACTTCCGTCGGCGTGGTCCAGACATTTGTCGTCATGGGCGCGCTGTACTTCTGCTCGATGATGATAGGCGCTTTTGCCATACGCATTCCCGCTGCTGACTGGAAGCCCGAAGGCTGGACGCCGCCGGCCAATCAAAGCGCCATGATTTCCCGCAACCATGTGCACATCGACCAGGCGCTGAAAACACCGCAGTTCTGGCTGCTCTGGTGGGCGCTATGCCTGAACGTCACGGCCGGCATAGGCGTGTTGGGCCAGGCCTCCGTCATGATCCAGGAAAGCTTCAAGGGCGCCATTACTCCGGCGGCCGCGGCAGGTTTTGTGGGCGTGATGTCGCTGGCCAACATGCTTGGCCGTTTCTTCTGGTCATCGGTTTCGGATTACGTTGGCCGCAAAACCACCTACTCCATCTTCTTTGTGCTGGGAACGGCACTGTATTTCCTGGTGCCAGGCATGGGCTCGGCCGGCAACGTAGCCCTGTTCGTGCTGTTCTACTGCATCATCATTTCGATGTACGGCGGCAGCTTCTCGACGGTGCCGGCCTACCTGGCCGACTTGTTCGGCACCCGCTACGTAGGCGGCATACACGGGCGCCTGCTCACGGCATGGGCTGCGGCCGGTATCTTCGGCCCTGCACTGGTGAATTACATCCGACAGTATCAGGTCGATCACGGCGTGCCGGCGGCACAATCCTACACCGCCACCATGTATCTGATGTCCGGCCTGCTGGTCATTGGATTCATCTGCAATCTGCTGGTTCGCCCGGTTGCCTCGCGCCACCACATGAGCGGCGACCAGCTCAACATGATGACGCCCGTCATGGCCACCAAATAAAGGAGACTGACCATGGAAAACACCACCGGCGCCACAGCCGTTCGCTCGACCACCTCGCCCATTCTGCTGATTGTTTTCTGGCTGTATGTGGGCATCCCCCTGACCATCGGCGTGTGGGAAACCTTGCTCAAGGCATCCGCGCTGTTCAAATAGCGTCTTGTCCGGCTTGAGTCAGACAACCCAAGCCAAAAAAATCCGCCTGTTTTGCGACAGGCGGATTTTTACATTTTGCGCCCTGACAAGAGGGGCGCGGTCACCCGGCTAGCTGGACTCTTTGACGCGATACACCAGAACCGCGGTCTTGGCCAAGCTGAGCACCTTGATGGTGACGCTGCCCAGCAAAAGGCGCGATAGGCCGCTGCGGCCATGGCTGCCGATAAAGATAAGGTCGCAGCCTTCTTCTTCGGCGGCCTGTACCAGACCGTCGGCCACATTGAAGTTGGACACGGCCTTGCCGCTTGCCTTGACGCCGGCGGTTTCGGCGCGGTCGAGTACGGCTTTAAGGTATTTTTGAGCCTGTTCTTGCGCAGTCTTGTCGTAGTCTTCGTCGGTAATGGCATAGGCGGCGGCCATGCCATCGAAGCCTACCGTAGCGGCAAACGGCTGGGTCACGTACAAGGCGACGACTTCAGCGCCCGTTTCGCGTGCAAAGCAGACACCCTTGTTGGCAGCTTGCGCCGACAGGGTCGAGCCGTCGGTTGGAATAAGTATTTTCTTGAACATAGCGTTTGCTCCCAATCGGTAGTGAGGTGTGAATAGCTTAACCTCAAGCGCCACGAAAATACAGTCAGTACATACGCGGGGATTTGATAAGGATCAAAGAGAGCGGGCAGCGTTGAAAAGATGCGTGCAACGGGTGCCCGTGCGGCAATAGGCCAGCACCGGTGCTGGCAGCTCTTTAAGGATTTCGGCGAATCTGACCACATCGTCCTGCGTCATGGCACTACCAACCACGGGCTGGTATTCCACAGCCAGGCCGGCCGCGCGTGCCGCCGCCATGACGTCGGCCGACAGAGGCTGCTGAGGGCCGCCTTCCAGATCGGGACGATTGATGATGACGCTTTTGAAGCCTGCGTCGGCCACCGCCTGCATGTCTTCGGGAAACAACTGCGGCGCTACGGAAAATGCGTCGGTAAGCGCATTGATGGATACTGACATGGATAACTCCTGGTGTTTATACTTCTCGTTTCGAGCAAGGAAAATAGTATGACCAGCGCCCCTTCCGCGCAAGCCCCAGGGCAGGTGTTCGCCCCTGAACGGCCATTACATGGCCGACTGATAATACGCGATGCCCAAGCCACCGACATGGTACATATCCAGCGTATATACGCTCATCATGTGCTGCATGGCACGGCCACCTTCGAAGTAACACCGCCCTCGCTGCAAGAAATGCTGGAACGGCGCGAAAACGTGCTGGAGCAAGGCA
>DATCYE010000203.1:0-12026 GCA_036570485.1 Pusillimonas sp.
TGGCCTGAAGTAAATGCGGTAGGTGTGCGGCCATGGCGGTGCTGATGAACCAGGTTATGGCGAATACCACGGCCAGCAGTGCGCTGGCATGTCGTGGCGCTTCTGCCAGAGGCGCCTGAGCGTGGACGCTTGCCGCAGAAGCATCGGCCTGTTTGGGTGTCGAAGCTTGGTCATCGGCCAGCTCAAGGCTTGCCGTCGCAGGTAGCGAGGCATTTAGCGGCATTCCCACGAACAGATGCAGCGCCGCCCAGCTCAGGCAGGCGGTGCGCCAGCCGAACTCCACCTCCAGCCAAGCCGAAAGAGGCCAGCCCACGGTGCTGGCAAAGCCCGCGAACAAGGTGATCCCGGTTATGGCATTGCGTGCCTGGTTGCCGTATAGCTTTACCACTGTGGAAAAAGCGGCTTCGTACAAGCCCATGCCCATGCCGGCACCGATCAGCAGCCAGGCTATGAAAAACACGGAGGAGCCGGGGGACCACGCCAGGCAGGCCAGCCCGGCGGCAAAGACCAAATTGCTGACAAGCAGAACGGGGCGGCCACCGTAACGGTCGATGCAGCGTCCGGCCAGGGGGCCGAGCAGTGCCGCCAGCACCAGGGCGCTGGAAAAAAAAGCAAATACGGACTGGACGGATATGTTCAGATCGCGCGCCATGGAGCTGGCGAGCATGGCCGGCAGGTAATAGGACGAGGCCCAGGCCAGGGTTTGAGTAAGCCCCAGGCTGGTGACGGTGACTGCACGCCGGTCAATCCGCATTATGCTCCTTGTTTTTATGGCGATGATAATCGAAATCTGGATATTGGCATCGCGTTATGCTAGTGTTCAAGCCCCTTGGCCACTTTTCCCTTATTGCTTGCGTATGCCTGTATTGCTTGCCGTTGCGGTACTTTTTTTTATGCAGATCGTCGGCGAGGCGCTGGCCCGTTTTACCGGCCTGCCTTTGCCCGGGCCGTTGCTGGGGATGTTGCTCATGCTGGCGGCCCTGATGGCATATGGCCGGGTTCCTGTTGGCCTGCGCAATACCTGCCACCACTTGCTTAAACATCTGATGCTGCTTTTCATTCCGTTGGTTGCGGGCATTATGGTGTATTTCGGTACGCTGGAGCGGGAATGGATTCCCTTTCTGCTTGCGTGTATTGGCGGTGTTGCGCTAACACTAGTCGTGACTGCGCTGACGTTGCAATGGATGCTTAAACGCAGCAAGGCGACCGCCCCATGAGCGCCGACCTGCTGGCCGTGTGGACACATTTGGCCGATTCATCGCTGTTCTGGTTATTTCTGACCCTGCTGGCCTATTTGCTGGCCCTGGTAGCCTACCAGCGCGCGGCGGGTAATC
This sequence comes from Pusillimonas sp., assembly GCA_036570485.1. Classification (GTDB taxonomy): domain Bacteria; phylum Pseudomonadota; class Gammaproteobacteria; order Burkholderiales; family Burkholderiaceae_B. Next base: position 1,335 of record DATCYE010000203.1, read on the forward strand.
CCTTGCTCTTGCCAGTGTTGACAGCGGTCATAGCGATTGTTGCTTTTCTGATTGCCACCGGCACGCCGTATCCGGTCTATGCCCGGCATACCTGGTTCCTGCAATTTTTGATCGGTCCGGCCACGGTGGCGCTGGCCATTCCGCTATACGGTCAATTGAACCGTCTTAGGCATATGTTCCTTCCCATTGTTGTGGCCTTGCTGGCAGGATGCATCACAGCAGTGGTGTCGGCAGTGGCCATCGCCTGGGCGCTGGGCGCTACTTTTGCAACACAAGCGTCGGTGGCGCCCAAGTCGGCCACCATGCCTATCGCCATGGAAGTAGCCGGCCTGAATGGCGGTTTGCCTTCGCTAACGACAATAGCAGTGGCTATTACCGGAATTTCCGGAGCCATCATGGCGGGTTTTTTGCTGAATATTCTGCGTGTCAAAGACCCCGCTGTTCAGGGATTCACGTTGGGTCTGAGCGCGCATGCCATCGGCGTGGCCAGGGCATTCCAGGTGAACGAAACGGCAGGCGCATTCGCCGCGCTGGGCATGGGCTTGAATGGCATCGCCACCGCAGTTGTCGTCCCCCTGCTGTTTGCCCTGATGGCGCTTTTTTAAGCCCGGGGCTATGATTTTGAGGAACTTTGACGGCTTCGCGAAGAAATAACTACAGGAGACCAGGATGTCCAGCATTTACGACCAGGATTTACCGCAAACACCGGCCAACTATGCAGCGATGTCCCCGCTGTCTTTCATCGAACGCTCGGCCCAGGTGTATCCCCAGCGCTTGGCGGTCATCCACGGGTTGGGGCCGCAAGCCCTGCGGCGCAGCTGGAGCGAGCTTTACAGTCGCTGTCGGCGGCTTGCCAGCGCCCTGGCGCGTAGTGGCATAGGCAAGGGCGACACCGTCGCGGTCATGTTGCCCAATACGCCGCCCATGGTCGAAGCGCATTTCGGCATCCCCATGCTGGGTGCTGTACTGAATGCGCTAAATACACGGCTTGATCCGCAAATGGTCGCCTTCATGCTGGATCACGGTGAAGCCAAAGTGGTGATTGTCGACACCGAGTTCGCTCCGATCATGAGCCGCGCTCTGGCCTTGCGTACGTCTAAGGCGCCTATCCAGGTCATCGATGTGGCCGACCCGTTGTACACCGGTACCAACCAGCCCATAGGCACGCAGGACTACGAAGCTTTCCTGGCCCAGGGCGATCCGGAATTCGATTGGGATCTACCCGCCAACGAGTGGGACGCCATTGCACTGAACTACACCAGCGGCACAACGGGCAACCCCAAGGGCGTGGTCTATCACCATCGCGGCGCGGCGGCGGCGGCCATTTCCAACATCCTTGAATGGGATATGCCCAAGCATGCCGTCTATCTTTGGACGCTGCCCATGTTTCACTGCAATGGCTGGTGCTTCCCTTGGGCTGTGGCGGCGCGTGCCGGCATAAACGTCTGCCTGCGCAAGATCGAGGCGCAGACCATTTTCGATTTCATACGCGAGCATGGCGTCACCCACTATTGTGGCGCGCCCATTGTCCACAGCCTGCTGGTCAATGCGCCCGACAGCATGAAGCAGGGCGTGCCGCAAGGCGTGAAAGCCATGGTGGCCGGCGCTGCGCCGCCCGCCTCCATGATAGAAGGCATGGAGCGCATGGGCTTCGACCTGCTGCACGTATACGGTCTGACCGAGGTCTACGGCCCGGCCACCGTCTGCGCCAAGCACGAAGCCTGGGACGACCTCGACATTGGCGAGCGTGCCCGCCTGAATTCACGCCAGGGTGTCACTTATCATCTGGAACGCGGCATCAGCGTTATGGATCCGCAAACCATGCAGCCTGTACCGGCCGACGGCCAGACCATGGGTGAAATCATGTTTCGCGGCAATATCACCATGAAGGGCTATCTGAAGAACGCCAAGGCCACGCAGGAAGCGCTGGCCGGCGGCTGGTTTCACAGTGGCGACCTAGCCGTCATGGACCCCGACGGCTACGTAAAGATCAAAGATCGCAGCAAAGACATCATTATCTCGGGAGGCGAAAACATATCCTCCATCGAGGTGGAAGATGTTCTGTACCGCCACCCAGCCGTATTGGCCGCCGCCGTGGTGGCTCGATCCGATGCCCGTTGGGGCGAAACCCCTTGCGCCTTCGTCGAACTCAAAGACGGCTCCCAGGTAACGGTGCAGGCGATTATCGAGCACTGCAAGAAGCATATGGCAGGCTTCAAGATTCCCCGCACGGTGGTGTTTTGCGAGCTGCCCAAGACGTCCACCGGCAAGATTCAGAAGTTCGAATTGCGCAAGCGGGCCGAGGCGCTCGAAACTGCCGCTGCGGGCTGACCGCCGCCCAAACCCAAGCAATGCTTCGCCTTGGCTGGCCTGGCATTGCCCGGTTTAGGTAAACTGGTCCTACTTTCTTTTACCAACAGGATTTGTTGTATGCCTTCTTTCGATGTCGTTTCCGAAGTCGACAAGCACGAACTGAGCAATGCGGTCGACCAGGCCAATCGCGAGTTATCCACCCGCTTCGATTTCAAGGGTAGTGACGCCAAGTTCGAACTCGACGGTTTTGTAGTCACGCAGTCGGCGCCCAGCGTTTTTCAATTGAACCAGATGCTCGATATTCTGCGCGGCCGGCTCTCGGCGCGCAGTATCGATATTCGTTGCATGGATGTCGGCGATCCACTTGAGAACCTGGGTGGCGCGCGCCGCAAGATCACCATCAAGCAGGGCATAGAGCAGCCGGTGTCCAAGAAATTGATTGCCGAACTCAAGGCGGCGAAAATGAAGGTCGAGGCGCAGATTAACGGTGAAAAGCTGCGTATAAGCGGCAAGAAGCGCGACGATCTACAGGCAGCCATGGCCTTGCTGCGCAAAGCCGAAGTCGAACTGCCGTTGCAGTTCGATAACTTCCGCGATTAAGTGCCGGGCCGGCAGCAGCCGGCCTTAGCTTTTAAGACGGTAACCCGATCTGAATATCAAGGCCACGATCACCAGGCACAGCGCCAGGAAAAACAGCGTCACGCCCAGGCTGATATACACGTTCACATCGGCAATGCCATAAAAGCTCCAGCGAAAGCCGCTAATCAGATAGACCACCGGATTGAACAGCGTGACTGTTTGCCAGAAGGGCGGCAACATATTAATGGAATAGAAGCTGCCACCCAGGAAGGTCAAGGGCGTGACGATAAGCAGGGGCACCAATTGCAGCTTCTCGAACCCATCGGCCCATATGCCGATAATGAAGCCGAACAGGCTGAAGGTAAGCGAGGTAAGTACCAGGAAAGTCAGCATCCACAAGGGATGATCGATTTTTAGAGGAACGAAAAATCCGGCAGTCAGCAAAATGATGGCCGCCAGTATCATGGACTTGGTCGCGGCAGCGCCCACATAACTTAGCGTAATCTCGAAATACGAAACCGGCGCGGACAGCAGTTCGTAGATGGTGCCTGTGAACTTGGGAAAATAGATTGCAAACGAGGCATTTGAGATGCTTTGCGTCAGAAGCGACAGCATGATCAGCCCAGGCACGATGAAGGCGCCATAGCTGATGCCGTCGATCTCGGTGATGCGGTGTCCGATGGCGGCGCCGAACACCACGAAATACAAGGAAGTTGAAATGACCGGGGCAATAATGCTTTGCATCAGGGTGCGCCAGGTACGGGCCATTTCGAACAAATAGATTGCGCGGATTGCATGCAGGTTCATTAGGTGGGGCTCCGTACCAGCTGCACAAAAATTTCCTCCAGCGAGCTTTGCGTCGTCTGCAGGTCTTTAAAGGCAATACCCGCCAGACTCAGCTCTTTGAACAGATCGGCGATGTCGTTATGGTGCTGCTGGCTGTCGTAGGTGTAGACGATTTCGTTGCCGTCTGCCGCAAGCTCCAGCTGGTAGGGCGCCAGAGCCTTGGGCAAAACGCGCAGGGGATGAAGCAGTTGCAGCGTCAATTGCTTTTTGCCCAGCTTGCGCATCAGTTCGGCCTTGTTTTCAACCAGCACAATCTGCCCGTTGTTGATCACACCCACGCGGTCGGCCATTTCTTCGGCCTCTTCGATATAGTGGGTGGTAAGAATGATGGTGACCCCGGTGTCGCGCAGCGATCTGACCACTTGCCACATCTCTTTGCGCAAAGACACATCCACCCCGGCGGTAGGCTCGTCAAGAAAAAGAATCTGCGGTTCATGAGACAGCGCCTTGGCAATCAGCACGCGCCGCTTCATGCCACCCGAAAGAGTGATCAGCGTATTGTCTTTCTTGTCCCACAAAGACAGTTCACGCAGTACTTTTTCGATGTGGGCCGGATTGGCGGGCTTGCCGAACAGGCCACGACTGAAGCTGACCGTTGCCCAGACGGTTTCGAAGGCATCGGTTGTGAGCTCTTGCGGGACCAGGCCTATCTTGGAGCGCGCCGCGCGGTAGTCGCGCACGATGTCGTGGCCATCGGCCAAGACCGTTCCGGCACTGGGATTGACCAATCCGCAGATAATGCTGATAAGCGTTGTCTTGCCAGCGCCGTTTGGGCCCAGCAAGGCGAATATCTCGCCCCTATGGATGTCCAGGTTGATGTTTTTCAGTGCCTGAAAGCCCGACTTGTAAATCTTGTCCAGCTTGGATACGGAGATGATGGCGGGCATGATGATTTTCCAATGTCACTGCGGCACAATACCATAATCATAAACACGGATTTCGGGCTTTTTTGTTTGCTTGAGTATGTTCCAAAAGGTATCCAATCTCATGAGCTTTACCGCAAGCACGGCTTTATTGACACCCGACCAAATGGCGCTGGCCGACCAGCAGGCCATCCAGGCCGGCATTAGCGGCATTGCACTAATGGAGGCAGCCGGGGCTGTCGTGGCCAATGCGGTGACGGCGCGCTGGAGCAAGCGTGCGGTGCTTGTTGCCTGCGGGCCGGGCAATAACGGCGGCGACGGTTTTGTGGCCGCGCGCCATCTGCGCAGCGCGGGATGGGCAGTTACCGTGGCGGTGCTGGACGGCAAGCCGACCTTGGGCGATGCCGCCCATCACGCCGCGCTGTGGGACGGCCCGGTCAAGCCGCTGGCCGCCAATTTGCTGGACGGTGCCGGTTTGGTGGTGGATGCCTTGTTCGGTGCGGGCCTCTCCCGTCCATTGCATGGTTCGTGCGCCCAGTTCATTGCCGCGCTCAAGCGCAGCAACATTCCCGTCTGTGCGGTTGACTTGCCCAGCGGCCTGGATGGTGCCAGCGGCGCCATTTTGGGTGATGCCGCGCCGGCCGAGCTTACGGTTACATTTTTCAGGAAAAAGCCGGGACACGTCCTGCTGCCGGGCAAAAATCTGTGCGGCGAGGTGTTGCTGGCCGATATTGGCATACCGGTCGGCGTGCTCGACGCGATCAAGCCGGATATTTACGAGAATGCCCCCGGCTTATGGCTGCCGTCTTTTCCTTGGCCCAGCACTGACGGGCATAAGTATCAGCGCGGACATGCGCTACTTGTGGGCGGGCGCAGCATGACCGGTGCGGCGCGCCTTGCCGCCCAGGCATGCGCACGCATAGGGGCGGGGCTGGTTACCGTGGCGGCGCCTGCATCGGTTTGGCCCATTTACGCGGCGGCCTTGACCAGCGTCATGGTGCATCCCCTGCGTGAATCAGGCGCCCTGGATGAAATCCTGGCCGATGCGCGCATCAATGCCGTGGTCGTGGGGCCGGGCGCAGGAATTTCCGATACGACCCAGCGGCAGGCTTTACAGGCGCTGGCCAGCAAGCGCGCGGTGGTGCTCGATGCGGATGCCATCAGCGTGTTCGGATCCGACCCGCAGTCCATGTTCGACGCCATACAGGGACCTTGCGTGCTGACGCCCCACGAGGGCGAGTTCAATCGTATTTTTTCGACCAGCGGCAACAAGCTGGAACGCGCCCGCCATGCGGCGGCACAAAGCGGGGCAGTGGTGGTGCTTAAAGGCTCGGATACGGTCATTGCCTCGGCCGGCGGCGATGTCGTTGTCAACACCAATGCGCCGCCGCAATTGGCCACCGGAGGTACTGGCGATGTGTTGGCTGGCCTGATTGCCGGTTTGTTGGCTCAGGGCATGAATGCATTCGATGCGGCCGCGGCCGCAGTATGGATACACGGCGAAGCGGCCAGCTTGTTCGGCCCGGGGCTGGTGTCGGACGACTTGCAGCATACGGTGCCCCGGGTATTAAGACGCCTTCAAAGGCTAATGGGACATCAAGACCGGTACCGTCATTGAATTGAGCAGGGTGCGCGAGGCGCCGCCCATGATCCATTGCCGCATGCGGCTGTGCCCATAAGCGCCCATGATGATCAAATCGCTATCTTCGTCGGTTGCCGTGTTCAAGATGGTGTTGCCCACACCGTAGTCTTCGCTTTGCTTGATGATTTCGTGTGGCTTCGGATAGCCCAGGGCTGCACAGTAATCGGCAAGGTCGTTTTCGTGCACGTCTTTGCCGCTAAGGTAATCGGGGCGGGCGTCTACCGTCAGTATGCTTAGATGCGAGCAGGCACGCAGCAATGGGGCGGCATCCGAGAACGCCCGCGCGGCTTCGCGGCGGTAATCCCAGCAGAACAGCACCCGCCGTCCTATGGAATGTACTTCGCCTACCGCCGGTATCATGAGCACGGGCTTACCGGCGGCCATGATAACGGCCTCGGCCAGGTTGGGCATGAGCGAAGCGGTGGAGTCTTTATTGCTGGCCTTGCTCATGATAGTCAGATCGCAATAGCGTGCGTGCTGGGCCAGACTTTCTTCGGCGCTGCCCTTGGGAGCACGCCATTGTGCACGTATGCCGGCGGTAGCGGTCTGTTCGAGAAAGGTTTTTTTGACTGACTCGCGATCTTGCGTGAACCGTTGGTCAGCCAGTTTTTGCATCTCTTTGGGGATGGCGGATATTTCAGAGGAGTACTGGGGGCCGATTTCCGGCGGATACACGCCGATGAGCTCGGCTTTGTGTTCTGTTGCCAATTGAAGGGCAGCGCGCAGGCGGCGCGGCAAGCCGTCGTCGTGGCTAAGATGAATGGCGATGCGTCCGAGCATAATGAACCTCCGTGGGTAGTGGCCGATTACTGCTTGCAAGAATTGTCGCTACATGCATGATACGCGGGCTGCGAGCCAATTGAATAGCTAAGCCCTACGGCATGCACCCGAAGCAATGGCCTAATGGTGTAATCGCGTTAAACTTCCATGTTCATCACAGGGCCGAACAGACGATGTTTTTGGCCCATGCCGCGAGAACTTTGCATGTCCGATGTTATTGCCCTGATATTCGATTTCGACGATACGCTGGCGCCCGACAGCACCACCGGCTTTCTTGCCGAGATGGGCGTCGATGTCGAGCACTTCTGGAATGAGCAGGTGGGACCCCTGTTGTTCCAGCAAGACTGGGATCCGGTGCCGGCCTATTTGTATCAGATGATAGAGCTGTCCAAATCGGGTGCGCACGGCGCCATAACGCGCGAACGCCTGCAAGAATGGGGCGGGCGCCTGCCGCTGCATGACGGTGTGGATACCTTGTTCAGCCGCCTGCGCGCCATGGTCAAGGAACAACATCCGCAAGTCCAGCTTGAGTTCTATCTTATTTCCAGCGGCATCGGCGACGTGGTGCGACATACGCCGATTGCGCAAGAGTTCACCGATATCTGGGCCTCGGAATTCATCTACGACCAGGCGGGTGCGATTCAATTCCCCAAGCGGGTGGTCAGCTTTACCGATAAAACACGCTATTTGTTCCACATTCAGAAGGGCATAATCGGCGCTTCATCGCGCAACAAGCCTTTCGAAGTCAATAAAAAGGTATCCCAGGATAAATTGCGTGTGCCGTTCGAGCAGATGATATTCGTGGGCGATGGCTATACCGATATTCCTTGTTTCTCGCTGATACGCCGTTCTGGCGGCGTGGCCTTCGGCGTCTGGGATCCCAGGCACCGCGATAAGCGCAGCCGGGCCTGGGGCTTTATCCAGGAAGGGCGGGTGTCCAACCTTAATCAGGCGCGTTACGATGAACAGGCCGAACTGTACCAATGGCTGGAAGAGGCCGTCGAGAGTCTGGCCGGACGCATCGCCCTGAATAACCGTATTTATCGCGGCTAGGGCGGCACCATAGGCATGGAAAAGCAAACCGTAGCGACACAGGCCGTCCCGGCCGGCCTGTCGGATGAAGCCGCCATGCGGCTGGCGCTGCAGCAGGCGGGGCTGGCTTATGCGGCCGGCGAGGTGCCGGTGGGTGCCGTCGCCCTGAATGCGCAGGGGCAGGTAATAGGTCTGGGCTTTAACCGCAGCATCGTCGACCACGATCCCAGCAGCCATGCCGAAATCGTCACTTTGCGGCAGGCCGCCGCTTTCATGAAAAACTACCGTCTGCCGGGTGTAAGCCTGTTCGTTACGCTGGAGCCTTGCGCCATGTGCATGGGAGCCATGTTGCACGCCCGCCTGGACCGTGTCGTTTACGGTGCGACCGATCCCAAGACGGGCGCATGCGGCAGCGTGCTCAGTGTTCATGCCAGCCCGCAACTGAATCACAAGACTGTTGTGTCGGGCGGCGTTTTGGCCGATGAATGCGGCGATATGCTGCGCCGTTTTTTTCGCGAGCGACGCGCCAAGGCCAAGAGCCCGGCCTAAGCCGGCCTTGCTGTTTTAGGCTGCGTCGCCGAGGCTATCGTGATGATGCCTATGTATTACTATATTGCTCTATCCCTTCCGGGCTCCTTTATCCATTCTGCCAACCACGGGCAAAACCATGACGCATGCTGCGCACGACCACCATCACGACCACGCCGACAGCCACCATCATGAAGGCGATGGCGGCCACCGGCATGCGGCCCCTGGCGGTATCTACCTGATTTCGCCGTCAGGCGCGGTGGCCGATCCGCAGGCGCTGGAACGGGCCCGCCTGCGATTGGCCGAGCTGGGCTTCAAGACGGCCGTTGACCGCACGGCGCTGGCCGTGCAGGAGCGTTTCGCCGGCACGGACAAGCAGCGCCTGGCGGGTATTGCTCGCGCATTGAAGCAAAAGCATCCCATCGTCATGGCAACGCGCGGCGGCTACGGCTTAAGCCGCCTGCTGCCTTTCATCGATTGGCAGGCAGTTGCCGACAGCGGCAAAACATTCATCGGGCAAAGCGATTTCACGGCTTTCAACCTTGCCTTGCTGGCTCGTACAGGTGCCGGCAGCTATGCAGGCCCGACGGCGATATTCGATTTCGGCTCTGCCAAAATGGACGATCTGACGGCTGCGCTGTTTGCTGAAAGCATGCGCGGCGAGTTGGAAATTCTTAGCTTCGAGTCGACGGACGCCGATGCGGTCGACGCCCGGGGCGTGCTATGGGGAGGCAACCTGGCCATGGTGGCTTCGTTGGTCGGAACACCCTATATGCCCAAGATCAAAGGCGGCATACTTTTCCTGGAAGACGTGGCCGAGCATCCCTTCCGCATCGAGCGCATGCTGACCCAGCTTTGGCATGCCGGCATCCTGACCCGCCAGAAGGCCATCGTGCTGGGCCGTTTCACCGATTACCGCCTGGGGAAAAACGACAATGGCTTTGACTTGCCCAGCGTTGTGGCCTGGTTGCGCGCCCACCTTAAGGTGCCGGTGGTAACCGGCTTGCCCTATGGTCACGTAAAGGTCAAGGCTACCTTGCCGATAGGCAGGAAAGTGGGCATAGCCACAGAGCAGGGCATGGCCCACTTGGTGCTGGAAGAGCATTTTTAAAGCCGGCTTGTTAAACTACTGGGTTGTTCTGACTAATTACCTCGCGAAAACCATCCAGTGATATCCACCGCAAATCTAACTATCCAGTTCGGCGCCAAGCCGCTATTTGAAAACGTCAGCGTCAAGTTTGGCGATGGCAACCGCTATGGCCTGATCGGCGCCAATGGTTCGGGCAAATCGACCTTCATGAAAATCATAGGCGGCGACCTGGAGTCCAGCGCCGGCAATGTGTCGCTGGAGCCGGGCGTGCGCCTGGGCAAGTTGCGTCAGGATCAGTTTGCATACGAAGATATACGTGTGCTGGACGTCGTCATGATGGGCCACGAGGAAATGTGGCAGGTGATGTCGGAAAGGGATGCCATCTATGCAAACCCGGACGCCACCGAAGACGACTACATGCACGCCGCCAATCTAGAGGCCAAGTTCTCGGAATACGATGGCTATACCGCTGAAGCCCGCGCCGGCGAACTGCTGCTGGGATTGGAAATTCCCGTCGAGCAGCACCAGTTGCCCATGCGTGAAATCGCACCGGGCTGGAAGCTGCGGGTCTTGTTGGCCCAGGCCTTGTTTTCGAATCCCGACGTGCTGCTGCTGGACGAGCCCACCAATAACCTGGATATCAACACCATACGCTGGCTCGAAGATGTGCTTAATAGCTACCAGAGCACGATGATCATCATCAGCCACGATCGCCACTTTCTTAACCAGGTCTGCACGCATATGGCCGATCTGGATTACCGCGAGCTGCGTGTCTATCCGGGCAATTACGACGACTACATGCTGGCCTCGACGCAGGCGCGCGAACGCCAGAGCTCGGCCAATGCCAAGGCCAAGGAAAGAGTTGCCGAGCTGCAAGACTTCGTGCGCCGTTTCGCGGCCAACAAGTCCAAAGCCCGCCAGGCCACGTCGCGCTTGAAACAAATAGATCGCATCAAGGCCAGCGCAGTAGAGGTCAAGCCTTCTTCACGGGTCAATCCCTATATCCGCTTCGAACAGAA
>DATCYE010000204.1:0-6165 GCA_036570485.1 Pusillimonas sp.
TACCGCCGGCATCCCGCCCCACCCAGTCGCCCGCTCCGTAAGAGGCTGATGGTGGGCGGCTCTTTTATTTTTTAGTTTCGCGTTTGGCTTTCTGCGGCTGGCGCTGCTGGGCTTATCAATCCTTGGGTCTGGAAGCAGCTACGTTGGGCTTATGGTTGCTGCTGCTCCAGCGTTTCTGAAATGCTGGAGCTTGGGCGGGGCACAGGCGTCCCACCCTGCCACCCGCTCGGTAAAAAGGTTGGCGTGGAGGGGCGGTTCAGCTTAATACGGGGGCGGGGACGGCCCAGCCTTTGTCGGTCAGGATGCTGTCCAGGCGGACGTCGTGGGGCGCGGGGTTGTGGGCCAGGCCGGCTGCGGCTAGGTCGCCGGCGGCCCAGGCGATGCCTATGGTGGTGAAGCTGTGGCCTTGGGCTTTCAGCGCGGCCAGTGTGCGGTCGTAATAGCCTTTGCCGTAGCCGATGCGATCACCCTGGCGGGTGTAGCCCAGGGTGGGCACCAGGACGATGTCGGGTGGAGGGGCTACTTTACCCATTGGTTCTTGTATGCCGTAAGCGCCTTCCTGCATGGCGGTGTCGGGCGTCCATAATTTGAATTGCAACGGAGCGTTGTCGGCTGTGACGACGGGCAGGGATACGCGGTATCCTTCTTCTTCGACCCATTGCTGCAGCAGCGGTTGCAACGATGGCTCTTCGTCGGTGGACCAGAAGGCGGCTATGCTTTGGGGTGCGGGTTTGCCTGCTTCAAGCAGCCGGGTCCGGGTGGTGGCCAGCCAAGTGAATAATCGGCCCCTGATAAGCAGTGCTCCGCGATTGCGGTCGACGGGATTTTGGGCTGAACGCAATTGCTTCAGTCGTGTCCGTAGTGGGACTGCGTTATTCTCTGAGTTATTCATGGGGCAATGTTAAGTGGGATCAAGTCACGATGTTAATCAATAGACAACGGTATCAGAAAACACTAAGCATGTCCGGCGTGCGACGCCCTTATCGTTTGCGCGCGGGGCTGTGGCTTGCGTTGTCGATGGGCTTGGTGGGGTGTGCGGGGGCGGAGCGGCCAACTGGGTCGGCCGACGCGGGCACCGAGCTGCGGCAGTCGCAGGCGCCTGCGGACATGGCGAACGCGGTGCAGGTAGCGGCGCTGGCGGGTGCCACGCCAGCGCCGCCGCAGTCGTCGTCGGGCATCATTACGCTGGTGACGCCGCCGCAGTCTCGCGAGGCTGTTATCCGGGCGCGCGAAGCGATGCAAAAAAAACAATGGGCCGTGCTTGAAGCGCAGCTTCCGATTGCCAAGTCGGATCCCGTTTTAGGTACGTATGCCGAGTACTGGCTGTTGCGCCAAAAGTTGCAGGACCGCACACAGCCGGTACCTGACGAGGAAATGCAGCGCTTCATGCAGACGCATCCCGATGGCTATCTGGCTGATCGCCTGAAGGGCGATTGGCTGGTGGCGGCGACGCGTGCGGGCAATTATGCGCTGGCGGCTCGGCTGGGGCCTGTGGTCAATAGCAATTCCCAGGAAACCTGCTCGCTGCTGTTGGCGCAGCACATGACGGGCCAGCGCGTTAAGGCCACGCAAGCCATCGAGGCGTTCAAGCCCAATAGCGCGTGCTGGACGATGCTGGACGAGTTCCAGAGCAGCAAGATTGTGGGCTGGAAGGAACTGGAACCTTTGTTGCGTGCGACACTGGAAACCAGCAAGACTGGCAATGCTCAGCGCCTGGCTGCGATTATGTTCGATGGCGCCGATATGGTGCAGTATGCGGCGCTGATGAAAAACCCCAAAAAATGGCTGACGGGTCGCAAACCGCCTAAATCGCGCACCGATACTGAGCTGGTCACGATAGCGTTGTCGCGCCTGGCCTACGGGTCGCAACGCGAAGAGAATGCAGCCTATATCGAGCGCGAGTGGTCCAAGGCCATCCCCAAATCGAATCTGCAATGGGTCTGGGGGCAGTTCGACCTGGTGGCTGCCTTGAATGTAGAGTTGAACGCGACGGATTGGTATCGCCGTTCGGGCAATGCCCGCATGACCGATTACAACAATGCCTGGCAAGTACGGTCAGAGCTGCGTCAGCCTCGCATTGACTGGGACTGGGTGGCCAATGGCATACGGCGGATGTCGGCGGCGCAGGCGGCCGAGCCGGTCTGGGTGTATTGGTATGGGCGCGCTCTGCGTGCGCAAGGCAATCAGGAAGCAGCCACGAAGTATTTTCAGTCGATCGCCGGCGAACTGAATTTCTACGGTCAACTGGCCACCGAAGAGTTGGGCCAAACGCTTTCAATTCCACAGGCGCCGGCCGCGCTTACGCAGGGTGAATTGCAGCTGGCCCGCGAAAATCCGGGCTTGCAACGGGCTATTGCCCTGTTCGACCTGGGCTGGCGTCCCGAGGCCGTACCCGAATGGAACTACGCCTTGCGTGGCATGACGGATCGCCAGTTGCTGGCGGCGGCCGAGCTTGCCCGACAAGAACATATTTACGACCGGGTGGTGAATACGTCGTTGCAGACTCAAACGGAAGTCGATTTTTCGCAGCGCTTTATTGCCCCCTTCGAGGGACGGGTCACAGAAAAAGCGCGCTTGATCAATCTGGATCCGGCCTGGGTCTACGGGCTTATCCGGCAAGAGTCGCGCTTTATCACCGATGCGCGTTCGCGGGTGGGCGCATCGGGCCTGATGCAACTGATGCCGGCCACTGCGCGCTGGGTCGCTCGCAAGATAGGCATGAAAGATTTCACGCCGTCGTCGGTCAACGATTTCGATACCAATACGGTGCTGGGTACCAATTACTTAAGCATGGTGCTGAACGACTTGAACGGCTCTCAGGTGTTGGCCACGGCGGGTTATAACGCCGGGCCGCGCAGGCCGGTGCAGTGGCGCTCCAAGCTGGCCGGGCCGGTTGAAGGCGCGATTTTCGCGGAAACCATTCCGTTCACCGAGACGCGTTTGTACGTGAAGAACGTCATGTCCAACGCCACCTACTACGCCATGATGTTCACGGGCAAGTCGCAGTCGCTGAAGCAGCGCCTGGGCACGATATCGCCCGCAGCCAATAAAAAGGTCGACCTGCCTTGAGTCGCGGTATGAGCCAGGGCGATGGCGGTCAGGCTGACGGCGGCCGCAGCACCATGGCCGCGCAAGCCTGGGAGCGCGATCCGGCGATTGCGGGGCTGGACGTCTATATTGTGGGCGGCGCTGTGCGCGATGCGTTGTTGGGCTTGCCCGCCGGCGATCGCGACTGGGTCGTGGTGGGTGCGACGCCAGAGCAGATGTCCGTGCGGGGGTTTATTCCGGTGGGCGGCGATTTCCCCGTGTTTTTGCATCCCAGGACCAAAGAAGAATACGCGCTTGCTCGCACCGAGCGTAAATCCGGCAGGGGCTACAAGGGCTTTACTTTTTATACCGGCACCGATGTCAGTTTGGAAGACGATTTGCAGCGCCGCGACCTGACCGTCAATGCCATTGCCCAGGCGCCCGATGGCCGGCTGGTCGACCCTTTGGATGGGCAGTCGGACATCCGCCAAAAGGTATTGCGGCATGTAGGCCAGGCTTTTATTGAAGACCCGGTGCGCCTGCTAAGGCTGGCACGATTCGCCGCCCGCTTTCATGATTTTTCCATTGCGCCCGAAACCATGGCCCTGGCTCGCCAGCTGGTGGAAGACGGCGAGGTGGATGCGCTGGTGCCTGAACGCGTATGGCGTGAGGTTGCCAAGGGCTTGATGACGGTGCATCCAGGCCGCCTGTTCCAGGTGCTTGAGTTGGCGGGCGCCCTGTCCCGGGTTATGCCGGGCTTGCTGTTTGACGATAAAAAGACCACCGCTGAACTGCACTGCGCAGCAGGCAAGGACATGGGGCTGGCCGCGCGCTTTGCCGTGGCGTGCCGTCTGTCCGATGACCCTGCAGGCATAGGCCGACATCTGCGTGCGCCTGGCGATTGCCAAGACTATGCAAGGCTGCTGCCCATGGTACTGGCTGCCGTCCAGCACGATGACATAGCGGCATGGCTGGATCTAATGGAGCGTTGCGATGCCCTGCGCAAGCCGGATCGATTTCTGGAGTTGCTTGCCGCTGCGTCTTGCGCCGCCAAGGTGGACTTGGCGGCCTGGCGTGCGCGCATGGCCGCCATTCGCGCGGTCGATGCGGGGGCGATAGCCAAGACGCTGCAAGGCCAGCCTGGGCGCATCAAGCAGGCTGTGCACGAGGCGCGTCTGGCCGCGCTGATGGGCCTTTCCTGAGTTTTCCCTCGGAACCAGGCCTATAGACGGTCACGGCGGTCGCCGCGCATAAAGCCGATCAGGGGCTGATCCAGCCCCCGTCCGATGGCCAGTACCTTGAACAGTTCGCCCATCTCGGCTTCCGATATCAGTTTCTGAACGGCCGACATGCTGGCCGCGTGGGATGTCATCGCGGCAGCGTCCTGAGCCGTGGCGGCCTGCTGGGGGGCGCCTGCTCCGGCCAATACCTCTGCCAAGCCCGCATTCATCAGGAAGCGTGCCTGCGAGGTATAGCCCAGTACATCAAGGCCGCCTTCAAGCGCGGCGTCCGCCATGGCGGTAAAGTCTACGTGCGCGGTGATGTCTTGCAGGCCTGCGTATATCAATGGCTGGCTGTGGGCATGATGGCGGAAGTGGCACATCAGGGTGCCTTCGTTGCGCTGCGGATGGTAGTACTCGCGTTGCGGAAAACCGTAGTCGATCAGCAAGGCGGCGCCGCGCTGCAACCATGTGCCCATCTGGGCAACCCAGGCCTCGGCCCGCAGGTTGATTTCGGATTGATATCCCGGCAGGGGCGGCATGCGCTGGCTTATGGCTTGTTGCAGCGCCGGCGTGGCGGCTCGTTCGCAAAACCGGAATGGTGCCGTCGCTGGGCTATTTGGTTTTTGCGCGGCAATGCTGTTGGGCGAGACATCCGCTTGGGCCGGGCTTACGCCTATCTCCATCAGGTCGCCGTTTTCGTTCCATCGAAAAAGCGCGGCGGGCATGGCGTCCAGCACTTCGTTGGCCAGTACGCAGCCTGAGAACGCTTCCGGCAGGGCCGATAGCCATTGCACGTTGGCATCCAGGGGTGCCAGCCTTGCCTGCTGGCGCGTCCGCAGGTCGGCGGATACTTCAAGTATCTGGTATTCGGGTTCTATGCCCAACTGCCGCAAGGCGGGAATGAGCGCTGCCGCCAGTGCGCCCGAACCGGCGCCGAATTCCAGCACGGTGGCCGAGCCGCAAGCTTGCAGCACTTGGGCTACTTGATTGGCCAGGATCTGGCCGAACAGCGGTGTGAGTTCGGGGGCGGTGGCAAAGTCGCCGACGGGCAGATTGCCTCCGAATTTCACGCTGCCCGCCGCGTAGTAGCCCAGCCCTGGTGCATACAGCGCCAGATCCATCCATTGTTCGAACGGCATGAAGCCGGTGCCTGTGGCATGAATTTGCTGAAGCAGGTGGGTCTCTACCGCCAGCCGGTGCTGGTCGGTGGCGGCGTCCAGCGCGGGCAGTCCCGCTGGCACGATGGAAGCGTTATTCATTGGCGTTTCTTTTTGCCCAGGGTATACAGTGCGTGGCACATGGCGGCCAGGAAAGCCGCCAGCAATGCGGCCATGCCGGCAACAAGGTAGTTGTCGAACACGATCCATAAAGGTATGGACAGAAGGAAGGCCAGCAGCAAGGGCTTGCGGACAAGTTGTTTCATTCCGCTATTGTAGCGAGGCCCTGAGCGGGCCGTGGCGGCATGGCGGTACGAACGGGGCACACGCTAGAATAGTCACGTGCCCTGCGCGTACCGCTCGGCAAATCATCTGGAGCCCACACCCGAATGCAACTGCACGACATCCCGTTCGGCACCACAGACTGGTCCACAGTGGAGAAAACCGAACATAAGGGCGACACAGGCATCGCTTACTGGCAAACCCGGACATTCGGCGGAATCCGGGTGCGGATGGTGGAGTATTCCGCCGGCTACCTTGCGGACCACTGGTGTTCGAAAGGCCATATATTGCTGTGCCTTGAAGGCCAACTGGATACCGAGCTGGCCGACGGCCGAACCTTTGTGCTGACACCGGGCATGAGCTATCAGGTGGCGGACAACGCAGAGGCTCACCGGTCCAGCACGGTGCATGGTGCTAGATTGTTCATCGTCGATTAGACGCTGCACGCAGCAACAACGAACAAGCCCCGCCAAAAT
>DATCYE010000205.1:0-2225 GCA_036570485.1 Pusillimonas sp.
CAGATGGGGTCTATGCCCAGCTGAATCATGGCAGGCAAAATGACGGGCATAGTCACCAGAATGATGGCGATGGACTCCAGGAACATGCCCAGGACCAGCACCAGCAGCATCATGATGACGATGAACCCCAAAGCGCCCACATCCATGGCCACCAACGATTCCACAATTTGCTGCGGAACCCGCATTTTGGTGAGCACATGGCTGAACACCGTTGCGCCGGCAAGTATCATGAACAGCATCGCCGACAGGCGGCAGGCATCTTGCGCAGACGCCCACAATTCGCGCCAGCCTATGCTGCGGTAGATAAGCACGGTAACGAACAAGGCCAGCCAAACGCCCGCCGCTGCCGCCTCGGTGGCGGTGAACACGCCCAGGTACATGCCGCCCAGCACAAAAACGGGTAGGGCGATGGACCACATCGCTTTGCGCAAGGCCTGCAGCATTTCCGCCGGGCTTGCGCGCGGATCACGCTGAATATGGGCCTGGGCGCGCGAGCACTTGA
Organism: Pusillimonas sp.; assembly: GCA_036570485.1. GTDB lineage: Bacteria > Pseudomonadota > Gammaproteobacteria > Burkholderiales > Burkholderiaceae_B. The sequence goes on from DATCYE010000205.1 coordinate 503, forward strand.
AAACCGCCCAGGCAATGAAGACCAGCGCCATGATGGCACCGGGCACAATACCAGCGATGAACAAGCCGCCAATAGAGGTGTCGGTGGTGATGCCGTACAGAATCATCGGACCCGATGGGGGAATCAAAATGCCCAGCGTTCCACCGGCGGCAACCACGCCATAAGCGATACGGCGGTCGTAGCCATAACGCAGCATTTGGGGGATGGCCACGGCGCCTATGGTCAGTGCAGTGGCCACGCTGGATCCCGAAATAGCGGCGAACACAGTGCACGCGAGTATGGTCGCGACGGCCAGGCCGCCGGGCAGGTGGCGCGTAAATGTATAGGCGGCATCGTAAAGATCATCGACCACCTTGCCGCGGATCATGATATGGGCCATGAAAGCGAATAAGGGAATGGCCACCAGCAGATAGTGGTTCAGTTCGCCAAAGATGATATTGACGATGGACCCCAGGTCGCCCTGCACGATTAGAAGCAGGCCACCCCCAAAAAGCGTCAAGCCTGCAAAAATGGGTATGCCGGTGAAAAGCAGGACAAGCAGCGCGAGAAGTATGACGATAATAATCACAGCATTTCCGCCTTTGGCTCGACCGCAGCCGGCTTGCCGGCCAGCGTACGCCAGAGCATTTCAGTTGCCACCAGGCCCAGCAACACGCCGCCCAAAGGAAGGAACAGCTGCAGCGTCCACACCGGCAGTTCGAGGTGACCTTCGGTCAGCACGCCTATCATGCGCGACAGTGCTACGGCCTTCCAGCCATTGACGATCAGCAAGGCTGCAACCATCAGCACCGAGATACTGGACCAGGCCGCTGCCCACCGGGCAAACCGGGCGGGAAGGGCACCGACCAGCACATCCACGCCGATGTGTCCGTTTTTGCGCAAGACATCGGGCGCGGACAGCATGACAATGGCCGTCAGGGTAAAGGCCACGAATTCATCGCCGCCCACGATGGGCATGGAGAAAACATAGCGTAGCAATACGGCGGCGCCGATTAGCAACAGGTCGACGATGATCAGCACGCTGGCTATGGCCAGAGCCGCTTTGCATAACGGGCCGACGATGCGCCCGTATGCATGCAGCAGTGGGCCGTCGTCCCGGTTGTCCGGGAGATTGTCTTGCAACATATTGATGGCCCTGGGGTTTACAACGCTTTCATGAGGTCGATGAGCTTCTGCCCGTCGTCACCCGTCGATTTCAGGAACTCTTTGCGTACGGCGGGCTGCATGGCTTCCTCAAGTGCCTGAGCTTGCTCGGGCGTCAGCACAACGGTCTGCATGCCGGCATCGTTCAGTTTTTTGATGTCTGCCGGATTCACGCCTTCGTGGGTAATCAGGGAGGACTGCACAGCCTTGTCTACGGCACGAGAGATGCCGTCGCGGACGTCCTGGGGCAGGCTGTCCCACCATTTTGGATTCACGACCAGGTTATCGAAGACTAGAAAAATGGCGGTGGCCGCCCCGTATTTCTGCACTTCGTAGAACTTGCGCGAGCTGGCTGCCTGAACGCCGGTAAGCGCCGCGTCGATGACACGCGTCTGCAAGGCCTGATAGACCTCGGAGCCGGGCATTGAAACGGGTATGGCGCCCATGGCGCTCAGGCCCGAGTCAAACAGCTTGTTCAAGCCACGGATCTTGACGCCTTCGAATTTCTTGGGTGCATCCAGTAACTGGGTCGACGAGGTGAAGACCAGGTCGTTGGTGTCGACGATCCAGCCGATGTTGC
>DATCYE010000206.1:0-2982 GCA_036570485.1 Pusillimonas sp.
CCGCACCCGTCATGGGAACGGAATAGTGGCATTCCAGCAGTTCGTGCGTGTTGAAACACAGCACCGACACGGTATCGCCGGCCTTGATACCCATGTTTTCAAGCGCCGACGCCATGCTGCGGCAACGGCGATAAAACTGACTGTAGGTCAGGGTTGTGTCGTCGTCGACAACAGCGGCCTTGTCTGGAAAAACATAGGCTGAACGCTGCAGAAAACTAAGCGGTGTCAGGCTTGAATAGTTGGCTGGATTTTTGTCCAGCCCTTGACGGTATTTGTCGTCCACGGATACCCCCTTTACCTGCTCAAGTGCCTGGGATTGCAAAGCAACAGCTTCGCACGCGTCAGCGTCAGCAACAATTGCTGCAAGCGCAGGTAGTCCGACTCTGGGATGGCGCGTTTGCGTATCAGGTCAGCCAGCGCATGCTCGGTCGGCTCGGCCACGCCGTCGCGCACCGTCTGGGCATAGAAATCGGCGATTTCCCGCTGCGCAGCCTGGTCGTCAGCGACACGCGGCGCCAGTTCGCGCGAGGCGATTGCCATGGCATTGGCGACCATCAACGCATCGTAGGTCTTTTCAGGCGGTAGCAAGGGCAATAGTTCGTCAAGCAAGGTGCGCCGTGCTACATCCAGCAATTCGTTTCCATAAGGCCGGTTATTCATGCTGCCTCCGCTGTATGTGTTCAAGCAGGTCGAACTCGATTTCCGGCAATAACCGGCCAGTCAGGGCCAGCTCCAGCGAGGCTTGCCTACCGGAAATATGGCGCTGGGCCTGTTGCAGGGCAATCACGGCCCAACGTGTCATGCCCATGACTTCCCAATAAAGCACCGCATTGCCGTCCACCGCGCGACCGCTTGCGTCGCTATAGGCCTGGAACAAATCCGCCTTGTGTCCCATGCCGCCGACCTGCTTGTCGTTGGCACCGAAACGCCAGCTTTTGGCACATAGCCATCCCAGGTCTTCGTAAGGGTCGCTCCAGGCGGCGAATTCCCAATCCAGAATGCCGCTGACCCGCCCCTGATCGACCATGTAATTGCCCGTTCGAAAATCGCCATGGCACAACACGGTCTCGACGCTTTCCGGAGCATGGTCCTGCAACCAATTCAAGGACCACTCCAGAACCGGATGCGGCTCGGGTATCAGGTCGAGCGCGTCGCGATACGCCTGAACTCGTGCAAGCGCCGGCGTGGCCGCAGACAAAGGAAGGAAATCCAAGCGGCTGTCCGGCGGCCGCACCGTATGCAGACGCGCCAGTTCCAGGCCCAGTTGCCGGACGAGATCGCGGCTTTGTTCGGGTGCCAGGCCCGCTCGAACCAGCTTGCGCCCTTCCGCCACGCCGGAAACACGGGCCATGATGCAAAAAACATTGCCGATGACGGCTGTGTCGGTACACAGCCATAGCGGTTCTGGAACCGTCACCCCGGCCTGATGCGCCACCTGCAAGACCCGGAACTCTTGTTCGCGCGTAAGACTGGCATCGACCTTGGATGGCGAATCGCTGCGCACCACCAGATCCAGTTTGCCCGGCCGGTTGCCGCCCGTGCATTGAACCGACAATGCATAGTTGCTTTGTATGGCGCCACCCGACAGGCGCGAGAATGCCGACAGCTCGACGCGCTGCGCGCCGGTTTGTTGCTGAACATAAAGCGTCAATGCGCGCTGTATGTCGTCGGGGCTCATGCTTAGCCCCATTTCCAGAAGTCGACACCTTCTTGCATCAACTGCCGCGACAGCACCATTTTATGCACTTCGGATGCGCCATCCACCAGGCGGGCCTGACGCGCGTAGCGGTAGATCCATTCGAGCCGTGTGTCTTTGGAATAACCTCGTGCCCCGCACAGCTGAATGGCTGTATCGACCGACTGCTGCAAGGTATTGGCAACAACCACCTTGGCCATGGAAACTTCCTTGCGGGCGAAGTCGCCCTGGTCCAGCTTCCAGGCGGCATGCATGGTCAGTAAACGGCCGGTCTGGATGGCCATGGCGGCTTCGCCCAACAGCCATTGCACCCCTTCCCTATCGGCCAGCCTGACGCCGAAAGATTCACGATGCGAGACATATTCGGTCGCGATTTCCAGAGAGCGCTTGGACAAGCCCAGCCAGCGCATGCAATGCGTCAGGCGGGCCGGACCCAGGCGTATCTGCGTCAGCTTCAGGCCATCGCCCACTTGCATCAAGCGGTTTTCGTCGGGAATAAGCATGTTGTCAAAGCGAATTTCGCAATGACCGCCATGCTCTTCGGGGCCCATGATGGGTATGCGCCGCACAATCTCCCAGCCCGGATCGTCTTTATGGAACAGAAAAGCCGACAGCCCCTTGCGGGCATCGTCAGAAGTGCGGGCGATGAGGATGAAATGAGATGCGGCGGCGGCGCCAGTAATGAAGTGCTTGACGCCATTGACGACCCAATGGTCGCCCTTTTTAACGGCGGTGGTCTGCATCATGCCCGGATCCGAACCCGAACCCGGGGCGGGTTCGGTCATGGCGAAGGAAGACTGCACATCGCCGTTAGCGATAGGCCGCAACCAGCGCTCTTTTTGAGCCTGGGTGGCAACCTTGCTTAACACCATCATGTTGCCGTCGTCGGGCGCGGCCGAATTAAAGACCACCGGTCCGAAAATGGAGCGGTTCATTTCTTCGTAGCAGGCCGCCATTTCCATGATGCCCAGGCCCTGACCGCCCCACTCGGCGGGCAACTGCAAGCACCATAAACCTTGCTGTCTGGCCCTGGCGCGCATGGTCTGCAGCAAAGCCAGGCTGATATTTTCGTGTTCGTCGTAAGAGTCGGCATGCTCTTCCAGGGGAATGAGCTCGCGCTCGACGAAAGCCCGGATTCGACTGCGATATTCTTCGCCGCGCGGCGACAAGGTAAAGTCCATGAGCTAATCCTCAAAGAGACGACTGCAAATGACCGCCATCCACCACTATGGAGCTGCCGGTCATGTAAAGAGAGGCATCGGAAGCCAGTAGCAGCAAGGCGCCAT
>DATCYE010000207.1:0-7153 GCA_036570485.1 Pusillimonas sp.
TCCAAGACGGTTTTTTCATTTCATTGATTTCCTATGTGTGAAAATAGTTTTACACACATAAAAATAATACGCAAGTAGAGAGGCCTGAACCGGAACGCAAAAAGGGCCTGGGCCTGCATCGAGCAGGCCCAGGCCCTTGGAGAGGCTTAATTAAGAATTTATGCTGGCAACTGGCCCAGCAACAGAAATTCCATTAGCGCCTTTTGCACATGCAGGCGGTTTTCGGCTTCGTCCCAGACGACGCTTTGCGGCCCGTCTATGACCTCGCCGGTGACTTCCTCGCCGCGATGGGCAGGCAGGCAGTGCATGAAGATGGCATCAGGATCGGCGGCGGCCATCATGTCGGCATCGACGCACCAGTCGGCGAAAGCCTTGCGGCGCTCTTCGTTTTCGGCTTCGTAACCCATGCTGGTCCAGACATCGGTGGTGACCAGGTGGGCGCCCTGGCATGCCTGCATGGGGTCGGAAAATTCGCGCAGAATACCTGCGGGCGGCTGACCGACGCGTTCCGGATCCAGCTGATACCCGGCAGGGGCGGAAACATGCAGGTTGAAACCCAGAATTTCAGCCGCCTGGAGCCACGTATAGGCCATGTTGTTGGCATCACCTATCCAGGCTACCGTTTTGCCCGCTATGGGCCCCTGGTGCTCTATAAAGGTGAAGATATCGGCCAGGATCTGGCAGGGGTGGTATTCGTTGGTCAGCCCGTTGATGACGGGCACGCGCGAGTGCGAGGCGAAGCGTTCGATGCGTGTTTGCTCGAAGGTGCGGATCATGACCAGATCGACCATGCGGGAAATGACGCGCGCGGTGTCCTCTATGGGTTCGGAGCGGCCCAGTTGCGAGTCGCCGGTGGTAAGATGTATGACCGATCCGCCCAGCTGATACATACCCGCCTCGAACGAAACGCGCGTGCGCGTGCTGGCCTTTTCAAAGACCATGGCCAGGTTTCGGTCGTGCAAGGTGTGGTGGGGCTCGTAGCGCTTGAATTTATTCTTGATTAGCCGGGCGCGATCCAGTACATACTGGAGTTCGGTTTTCGATAAGTCGCGAAATTGCAGAAAATGCCGCAGCGGGCCAGTTTGTAGTGTGGCGTCGGACATAGTAAGCCTTGTGTAAAAAAGCCATCTTACCTTGTCGGCCGGCCTTCAGCAAAAAACCTGAACCTCGCATTGTGAAGGCTCGTCTTGTAGCGCGGGTCTGGTGCCGCGTTTCGTCGCTGCAAACGTGCATGGGCGCTATCATATACAATTCGCGGCGCAGGGAAAGTTTAGTACGCCTGAAATGGCTACGATTTGTCCGCGGAAGTCTATGACCCATCTTGTGCAGCAACTAGTTATTCACGGCCTTACGCTAGACGGCCAGCGATTTCGACCCAGTGATTGGGCCGAGCGCCTGGCCGGCGTAATGTCGCAGTTCCGGCCGGCCGGCTCTACGGGCGGTCATCTTACTTATTCTCCCTATGTGGTGCCGGTTGTGCTGGATGGCGTGCGCTGCGTCGTGGTCGACCAGCGACTGCGTGAGCTGGAGCCGCTGGCCTGGAAGTTCGTGTGTGATTTTGCCGGCGACAATAAATTGCAGACCAGCGAACAGGAAACCCCCACCCTCCGCCGCCCCTGAAAGGCGGTTTTTTTTATGGCCCGGCAGCGGCGCAGCCATCAGCTGCACCGCTCTTGCCTTGGGGTTTCGGGCTGGCCGTGTGTGGTCTTTACAGCGCGGGCACCGGAGTAAGCAGTTTACCGGTGGTGGCGTAGGCGTCTACGTTGTCCAGCACCAGATTCAGCATATCCAATCGCGTTTCATTGGTGGCGCTGGCGACGTGGGGAAGAATCACGACATTGTCCAGCGTTTTCAGCGCATCGGGCACGGTGGGCTCGGCCACATAAACGTCTAGTCCGGCCCCGCCCAGTTCACCGCTGAGCAACGCATCGACCATGGCTTGTTCGTCGATGACCGAGCCGCGCGAGATGTTGACGATGATGCCTTTGGGGCCCAGTGCCCGCAGGATCTCCCGGTCGATCAGATGGCGGGTGGATGCGCCGCCGACTGTGGCAATGACCAGGAAGTCGGACCAGGATGCGAGTTCTTTCAGCGATGGCTCGTAGCCTAGCGTGACGTCATCGCGCTGGCGGCGATTGTGGTAGCGCACTTGCATGTCGAAGCCGGTGGCGCGCTGGGCAATGGCCATGCCTATACGCCCCAGGCCGACGATGCCCAGCTTCTTGTGGCTGACTTTGGTAGCCAGCGGAAACTGCACCTCGCTGCCCCATTGGTTGGCGCGGACATAGCGCTCGGCATGCCCAAGCTTGCGTGCAGTAGCCAGCAACAGGCCAAAGGCGAGGTCGGCCACGCAGTCGTTGAGCACATCGGGGGTGTTACTGACCTGTATGCCTTTTTGCTGCGCATGTTTTACATCGATGGCATCGTAGCCCACGCCCTGACTGCAGATCACCTTCAGGTTAGACAGCTTGTCGATCAGGTCGGCGCGAGTGGGAGTCATGGCGCTGGTGACCAGTACAGCAATCTCGTCCTTTCTGGCCTCGATCACAGCCTGCGCATCTGGCTCATTCCAAAGTTCGATGACATCGAAATGCTTGCTCAGGCGCTCTTGGGTATGAGGAAAAGAGAAGGGCAGAAGTTGCAGCAGGGCGGGTTTTTGTAATGTCATTGATGTCTCGGTCTCTAATCTTGATTATGGTGTACGTATGCAGATCGAACTATACCGCAGGCCAGGGCAAGGTAAAGAAGACAGGCAAAAAAATGGGACGCTGTAGCGTCCCATTTTTGATCCGGCGGTTTTACCCGCCGATTTCTTTGCCGGTTAAACCATTGCAGTTATCAAGCTAGTGCTTTAACTGCTGCGGCAAGGCGGCTTTTATGGCGAGCGGCCTTGTTTTTGTGAATGATGTTCTTGTCGGCAACGCGATCGATAATGCTAGTGGTTTTTTGGAAAACGTCAGTAGCTGCTGCTTTGTCGCCGGCTTCGATGGCTTGGCGCACACGTTTGATCGAGGTGCGTAGCATGGAGCGCAGGCTGGAATTGTGCTTGTTGCGCTCAACCGATTGACGGGCGCGCTTGCGGGCTTGGGCGGTATTGGCCATTTGGGTGTCTATCCGTGTATCTGTATGGTTTATTCGGCAAAGACAGCTATTCTATATTACTTGCTACGTCGTGTAAAGTCCGAAGGGCGGAATCCGAACGCGGCCAGCATACTGAAATAGACCAGAATGCTGGCCAGCAAAACCCCGCCGAGCCAAAGTACGCGTATTCCGGGCCGAGCACCCAGGGCCAACCAATCAAGTGTTTGCCCGGCAAACCACAGCACCGCAGACATAGCGAGCAGGGCGGGCAGTATACGCAAGCCGAACTTCAGCCATCCAGGGCCTGGCCGGTAGAGTTTGTGGCGTTGCAGCAAAACCAGCAGGCAGACGGCATTGACGGTGGCGCCCAGTCCTATGGATAAGGCCAGTCCGGCATGTGCGAAATACGGCACCAGGATCAGATTCAAGCATTGGGTCAGAACCAGCACGAAGACGGCGATTCGGACCGGAGTGCGTATGTCTTGCTTGGCGTAGAAGCCGGGCGCCAGAATCTTGATGGCGAGCAAACCGATCAAACCTACCGAATAGGCCATGACGGCCAGCCGTGTTTGCGCTACATCCTGGCCGCTGAACGCACCGTAATTGAATAGTGTGGCAACCAGACCGTCGGACAGCAGTGCCATACCCAGGGCTGCGGGCAGCCCAAGCAGCAGCACCAGGCGCAAGCCCCAGTCCAGCAGTGTGCTGTAGCCTGCATGGTCCTGGCGGGCGTGCGCGGCCGACAGACTGGGCAGCAGCACGGTGCCCAGCGCGACACCCAGCAGTGCAGTGGGAAATTCCATCAGCCGGTCGGCAAACGATAGCCAGGTAACGCTGCCGGGGCGCAGCCAAGTGGCGATGTTGGTGTTGATCAGCAGAGACAACTGGGCAACCGACACACCCAGTATGGCAGGCAACATTTGCCGCAAAATGCGCTTTACGGTGGGGTCGCTCCAGGCTTGTCCGATGCGCGCGGAATAGCGCGGCAGCAAGCCCAGCCTGGCCAGCGCGACCCATTGGACCAGCAGTTGCGCTACGCCGCCTATCATCACGCCGGCCGCCAGGGCGTATATAGGCGTTTCGAAGTAGTCGACCAGGAACAGGCTGGCGCCTATCATGGCCAGGTTCAGCAAGACCGGTGTGAAGGCCGGTATGGCAAAGCGGCTCCAGGTGTTCAGGACCCCCGAGGCGAACGCCACCAGCGACATGCAAACGATGTAGGGAAACATCAGCCGCGTCATCCAGATGGCGGCGTCAAATTCGGCGTGCCGCGAGGCCGCGCGCATGCCGCTGGCCATGGCCGTCACCACCCAGGGCGCGCCTATGATTCCGACCACGGTGATCAGCGCCAGGGCGGCTGTCAGCAGCAGCGCGACACGATCCAGCAAAACGCGCACTTCTTCGGTTGCGCGCGTGCTGCGTGCCTGGCCCAGTATGGGAACGAAGGCCTGCGAAAAAGCGCCTTCCGCAAACAGCCTGCGTAGCAGGTTGGGAATGCGAAAGGCTACCCAGAAGGCGTCGGTCAGCGGCCCGGCACCGAATGAGCTGGCGATCAGGACGTCGCGCATCAGGCCCGTTATGCGCGAGAACAGCGTGAAACTGCTGATGGTGGCGGCTGACCTAAGCAAGCTCATGGCATGGGGGCTATTATTTTGGACCCATGCGGATGGCGCCGTCCAGGCGTATGGTTTCGCCGTTCAACATGTCGTTCGTGATTATGCTGTTGACCAGCTTGGCATAGTCTTCGGGCCGCCCCAGGCGTGGCGGGAAGGGAATGCTGGCCGCCAATGAGTCCTGCACCTCTTGCGGCATGCCGAAGATCATGGGCGTGCCGAAAATCCCCGGAGCGATGGTTACACAGCGTATGCCTGTTTTGGATAGATCGCGCGCGATAGGCAAAGTCATGCCCACCACACCCGCTTTCGAGGCCGCATAAGCAGCCTGGCCGATCTGGCCGTCATAGGCCGCGACCGAGGCGGTATTGATCAGCACGCCGCGCTCACCGGTGGTTTCCGGCGTGTTTTCGCTCATGGCCGCTGCGGCCAGGCGTGTCATGTTGAACGTGCCGACCAGATTGATCATGACCACTTTCTGGAACAGATCCAGTGCATGCGGGCCGTTTTTTCCGACTGTCCGCGAGGCGGGTGCGACGCCGGCGCAATTGATCAGGCCGAATAGCGCGCCCGCTTTCAGGGCAGCGGCAACCGCCGCTTGTCCATCGGCTTCCTGGGTAACGTCGCAATGGACATAGGTTTGCCCAAGTTCTTTAGCCAGCTTTTCGCCCGCTTCGTCTTGCACGTCGGCCAGGACGACTTTTGCACCTTCGGCCACCAGCATGCGGGCCGTGCCGGCGCCCAGGCCGGACGCGCCACCGGTAACGATGAACACCTTGTTCTTGATTTCCATGTCTGTCTCTACTGATTAGGGCCTGCGAGCGCTAAAAGAGCCGTACTGGCCGTGGGTTTGCGGCAGGCTCGAAAGGGGGAATGCGAGGCCTGCCGTGAGCGGCGATTCTAGGACTTGAGCGCCTGAAAAATGCGTTCTTTTATTTCGTCCACCGAGCCCAGGCCGGACAATTGGCGGTAGGCCGGCGCGTTGGCGGCGCCCGATTGCGCCCAACCGGAGTAGTAATCGACCAGTGGGCGGGTCTGCTCGCGGTATACCGAGAGGCGGTGGCGCACGGTTTCTTCGCGGTCGTCGTCACGCTGCACCAATGGTTCGCCGGTGATGTCGTCCTGATCGGGCGTCCGGGGCGGGTTGAACTTAGTGTGATAGCTACGTCCGCTGGCAGGGTGTACGCGGCGCCCGCTCATGCGTTCGATGATGTTTTCTTCGGGCACCACGATTTCCACCACGAAATCCAAGGAAACGTTGGCGTTTTTCAGTGCGTCGGCCTGCGGTATGGTGCGCGGTAAACCGTCGAACAGGTAACCGTCTTTGCAATCCGGTTGCAGCAGACGATCACGCACCAGACCGATGATGATGTCGTCGGACACCAAGCCACCGCTGTCCATGATTTTCTTGGCTTCCAGGCCAAGCGGCGTTTGAGCTTTGACTGCGGCGCGCAGCATATCGCCAGTGGAAATCTGGGGTATGCCGAATTTTTCGGTAATGAATGCCGCTTGGGTTCCTTTACCGGCGCCGGGCGGACCGAGTAGTATCAGTCGCATGAATTCCTCCTGGAGTTTTGTGTTTTTCTAACTTTTTCTGATTATGCCGCAACGCAGCAATTTCTGCATGTCATGAGGCGGGAATCAGCGAATTTGAAGTCGATTTATAACCTATTTGTGAATATCTCGCGCACGCGATCCAGGTCTTCCTGGGTGTCCACACCCATGGCCGGATAACCTTGGGTCACATGGACGGCAATCGAATAGCCATTTTCCAGGGCGCGCAATTGCTCCAGCGATTCGAAGTGTTCCAGAGGCCCCACCGGCAGATTCGGGAATTGTTTCAGAAAACTGGCCCGATAGGCATACAGGCCGATATGGTGCAAGGCGGGCAGGCCGGGAGCCAAGCGGCGCGAGCCGTCGGCCAGGGCATCCCTGGCCCAGGGAATCGGAGCACGGGAAAAATACAGGGCGCGCCCATCAAGGGTGCAGACGACCTTGACCGCGCTGGGATTGAACAGCGCATCGGCTTGCTGGATAGGGGTGGCACAGGTAGCGATGGCGGCATCGGGCATGTCTTGCAGCAGCCGGGCCACGCAATTGATCTGTTCCGGATCGATCAACGGTTCGTCGCCTTGTACATTGACCACGACGGCATCGGGCGCCAGTCCAAGCTGTTGGGCGACCTCGGACAGCCGGTCGGTGCCGGTGGGGTGGTCGGCGCGCGTCAGCAGTGCCTCGAAGCCGTGTTCGCGCACGACGGCCTGGATATGCGGGTCGTCGGTGGCCACGACAACGCGGCTGGCGAGCGAGCTTGCGGCCTGCCCGGCGGTGCGCACGACCATGGGCTGGCCGCCGATATCAAGCAGGGGCTTGCCTGGCAGGCGGGTGGAGGCCGCGCGCGCCGGAATGACGGCAATGAAACTCATGCGCTTGCTTGGGCGCCGGAAGACGGGTTGTTC
>DATCYE010000208.1:0-12866 GCA_036570485.1 Pusillimonas sp.
TTCTAATTCCATACCTTAACTCTAAATGTGAAAAGCGTAAGCGACGATCGACGCCGGAAAAGAGCACAACGTAAGCAACTTGCACAAGTTATAGAGCCTATAAGTAAATGCTCTCCGACGAATATGCACTAGTCTGTATAAGGACAAGAGCTTGTTGGGTGAAATGCCTATGGAACACGACAGCCCCGTGGCCTGCTTGACGGCCGCCTTGATGCGCTGGGCCAATTCCAGTGTGTCTTCGGGATGCGCGCTCAGGTCAATATAGATTTCGTCTATGCCCCGATCTTCGATATGCGGCGCGATGCCGGCTACCGCCGCCTTGAACAGGCGTGAATAGTGGCGATACGCGGCAAAGTCCACCGGCAGCAAAACGGCGTCGGGCGCGAGCTGCGCGGCTTTCATCATGCCCATGGCCGAAAACACGCCCAAGGCACGTGCCTCGTACGTAGAAGTGGTGACCACGCCACGCCCCACATAACCGCGTAAACAAGAAAACACCCGTGTGCCATCAGCCTGCATCGTGGGCTGCGCATCGCTGCCGGCGCCTATCACGACCGGCAGGCCACGCAATTCGGGATAGCGCAGAAGTTCCACCGACGCATAGAAGGCATCCATATCCAAGTGGGCGATGCGGCGTGTGGCGACGGATGCAGACGGCGATGATTCCATGGCGAAAGCTGTACAAAAACACAGCGAATTATAAGACAAGGTCCACGCTTGTGACGGAACCCGCGGCACATAAGCGGTGCGGCGCTGCTCGCTGCAATGCACGATTCTAGTGCGACCACAGCCACATCGCCCAGACGACACAAGACTTACCGCCATTCAAGCCTCGGTTCATCAGGCCGGAAAAACTGGCATGGAATTTGCGTAATCCATGAAGCCTCATTCACTTCCATGGATCGCCAATGACCGACACCCGCAAGCCTAGCAACAAAGCCGCCGAGCCTACCATAACGACATCTGCCGGCTCGCAACGTCGCGCATGGCTGGGCAAGGCCGCAAAGGCGGCCACCAGCCTGGGCATCCTGGCTTTAGTTGATCCTCTTGTCCGCTCATCCGCTTGGGCCGCCGGCTCGGACGCACCCGAAAAAGCCGAAGTAAAAATAGGCTTTATCCCACTGACCGACTGCGCCTCGGTCGTCATGGCGTCTGTGATGGGCTTCGACAAAAAGCATGGCGTCAAGATCGTTCCAACCAAAGAAGCCTCCTGGGCCGGCGTGCGTGAAAAGCTGGTCAATGGCGACCTGGATTTTGCACATGCACTGTACGGCATGATCTACGGCATGCACCTGGGCATTGCCGGAGCCAGGCAAGACATGGCTGTGCTCATGGGCCTGAATCAGAATGGCCAGGGGATCACCCTGTCGAATCAATTACGCGAAGCCGGCGTAACCGACGGCGAATCGCTGCAGCGCAAGATCGCCGCCGACCCGCGCCAGTACACCTTCGCCCACACGTTCCCCACGGGTACACATGCGATGTGGCTGTACTACTGGCTGGCGAGCCACGGCATAGACCCGACCGCGACACGCACAGTCACGGTGCCTCCCCCGCAAATGGTGGCCAACATGCGCATTGGAAACGTGGACGGCTTCTGTGTGGGCGAACCCTGGAATGCACGCGCCATCATTGACAAGCTCGGCTTCAGCGCGGCTACCTCGCAGGATATCTGGCCGGATCATCCCGAAAAGGTATTGGGTACCCGCCTGGATTTCGTCCAGCGGCATCCCAATACGGCCCGCGCCGTTACGGCGGCGATTCTGGAGGCCGCCCGCTGGATAGACAGCTCGCCGGAAAACATTCGCAAGACGGCGCAAACCATTGCAGCCAAGTCCTACGTGAACACCGACGCCGCAACCATTACCGACCGCATGCAAGGCCGCTATATCAACGGGCTGGGCAAGGCTTGGGACGACAAGCATCCCATGCGTTTCCACGGCGATGGCGCCGCCAACTTCCCCTACCTGAGCGACGGCATGTGGTTCCTGACCCAGCATAAGCGTTGGGGACTGCTGAAGAATCATCCCGACTATGCCGCCATCGCCGGCCAGATCAATCGTATCGATGTTTACAAGCAGGCTGCGGCGGCGACGGGAACGGCGCTGCCTTCCAGCCCGCTGCGCTCCAGCAAATTGTTGGACGGCACGGTATGGGACGGCAGCAATCCGACCGCTTACGCAGATGGCTTTGCCATCAAAGCGATTTAAAGGAAGCAACATGAATCTGGCTGTCCGACTTCGATTTACCGACCGCCGTGGCCGCTGGCGCGAAGGCGCCGAACGGGTGATCAGCCTATGCGCGGGCCCACTCATTGGCTTCGCGCTCTTGCTGCTAGCCTGGAAACTGATCTCCCTGCGCATAGGCGATATTCCGTCACCCGAATCGACCTTGCTTGCCGCCTACGAACTGTTCAAGAACCCCTTCTATGACAACGGCCCCAACGACATGGGTATAGGCTGGAACATCCTGGCCTCGCTGGGCCGCGTGGCGCTGGGCTTCATGCTGGCAGCCGCGGTGGGAATACCCCTGGGCTTTCTGATTGGCCGCGTACCGGCGATAAACGCCATCTTCTCTCCGGTCATCAGCCTGCTGCGACCTGTCTCGCCCCTGGCTTGGCTGCCGCTGGGCCTATTGTTGTTCAAGGCAGCCAACCCGGCCGCTATCTGGGCCATCTTTATTTGCTCCATCTGGCCGATGATCATCAACACCGCCGATGGCGTCAAACGGGTTCCGCCGGACTACCTGAACGTGGCGCGTGTGCTGAACCTGTCGGAGTGGAAGGTATTCACACGCATCCTCTTCCCGTCGGTCCTGCCCTACATGATGACCGGAGTACGCCTGTCCATCGGCACTGCCTGGTTGGTCATCGTGGCAGCCGAAATGCTGACCGGCGGCACCGGCCTGGGATTCTGGCTGTGGGATGAATGGAACAACCTGAACGTCCAGAACATTCTGATTGCCGTGCTTGTCATCGGTATTGTCGGCCTGCTGCTGGATCTTATTCTTCTGGCGCTGGCCAAGCGTCTTGATTACAGCGAGGCCTGAGGTCATGGAAAAATTCGTACGCATCGAGTATGTGGGACAGCGCTTCGATACGCGCAACGGCCCTTTTGCCGCCCTGCACGACATCAACCTGGACATCGCGCAGGGTGAATTCATCTCGCTTATTGGGCATTCAGGTTGCGGAAAATCCACGCTGCTGAACCTGATCGCCGGCCTTACCCGCCCTACGGAGGGCGTGCTGCTGTGCGCGGAAAAAGAGATCACCGGCCCCGGACCGGACCGGGCCGTGGTATTTCAGAACCACAGCCTGCTTCCCTGGCTGACCTGCCACCAGAACGTGTACCTGGCGGTCGAACGCGTTTTCGGGGCCAGCGAGACGGCCGGCGAATTGAAAGCAAGGACGGCTTCCGCCTTGAACCTGGTTGGCCTGCGCCACGCCATGCACAAGCTTCCGAAGGAAATATCGGGCGGCATGAAGCAGCGCGTCGGCATCGCGCGGGCGCTGGCTATCGAACCCAAGGTGCTGTTGCTTGATGAGCCTTTCGGCGCCCTTGATTCACTGACTCGTGCGCACCTGCAAGACGAACTGCTGCGTATTGTGTCAGCCACCAATACGACCGCAGTCATGGTGACACACGATGTGGACGAGGCCGTACTACTTTCAGACCGCATCGTCATGCTGACCAACGGCCCCGCAGCCACCATAGGCGAAATCCTGACCGTAGGGCTACCCCGACCACGCAATCGCCTGGCCCTGCTATCTGACGCGCGCTATGCGGCCTGCCGCTCCGCCGTCCTGGGCTTTCTGCATCAACGCCATATACCCCCGGCTCGCAGCGGACCAGGCGACGCCGCACCCCATGCCGAAGAGCAATCCGAACAACCCGAAACCACCATCGCATCATGAAAAAAATGAAACTCGTCGTCGTCGGCAACGGTATGGCCGGCATCCGCACTATCGAAGAACTCCTGAAACTGGACAATGCGCTGTATGACATTACCGTCTTCGGCTCCGAACCCCACCCCAACTACAACCGCATCCTGCTCTCACCCGTCCTGACCGGCGAACAGACCCTGCAGGACATCATTCTCAATGACCGCGACTGGTATGAAGAACATGGAATTACGCTGCATACCAACAGCACAGTGACGCAGATAAATCGAGCGCGTAAGGAAGTCAGCACCGATGACGGAAAAACCGCCAGCTACGACCGCCTGCTGCTGGCCACCGGCTCCAAACCGTTCATGCTGCCGGTACCTGGCGCGAACCTGGAAGGCGTCATTACGTTTCGCGACATACGCGATGTGAATCTGATGATAGAAGCGGCCGGCAGACTAAAGAATGCCGTGGTCATCGGCGGAGGCCTGCTTGGGCTGGAGGCGGCCAATGGGTTGGCTGCGCGCGGCATGACGGTCTCTGTGGTGCATTTGGGTTCTTCCCTGCTGGACCGTCAACTGGACAGCCCGGCGGCGGCGCTACTGCAAGACAGCCTGCGCCGCCGCGGCCTGGAATTCCTGATGGAGCACCAGACCGAAGCTATCCTTGGCGATGCGCAAGGCGCCGTATGCGGCATCCGCTTCAAGGATGGCAGCGAACTGGCCACGGATATTGTCGTTATGGCTGTCGGCATACGACCCAATACCGACCTGGCCGAGGCCGCCGGCATCTATACGGATCGCGGCATCGTCGTCAACGACACGCTGCAAACCTACGACCCCAGCATCTACGCCGTAGGCGAATGCGTCAGCCATCGCGGCATGGCCTACGGCCTGGTCGCCCCCTTGTTCGAACAGGCCAAAGTCGCAGCCAATCACCTGGCCCAGTTCGGCATAGGCCGATACGCAGGCAGCACCACGTCAACCAAATTGAAAGTGACCGGCATAGATGTATTTTCGGCCGGGGAATTCATGGGCGGCGGCGACACCGAGGCCATTACTCTGGCCGATCCGGTGGGCGGCGTATACAAAAAGCTGGTCATTCGGGACGACAAGCTGATCGGCGCCTGCCTGTATGGAGACACTGTGGACGGCGCCTGGTACTTCCGCCTAATACGCGAGGCCAAGTCGGTAGCAGAGCTGCGTGAGCAACTGATGTTCGGCGAAAGCTCCATCGGCGACACAGGCCACTCCGGCGAAAACAGTGTCGCCGGCATGCCCGACTCGACCGAAATCTGCGGCTGCAATGGCGTATGCAAGGGCACCATCGTAAAGGCGATCCGCGAACAAGGCCTGTTCACCGTGGACGAGATCAAGAAACACACCAAAGCGGCCAGCTCTTGCGGTTCTTGCACCGGCCTGGTCGAACAGATACTGATCAATTGCATAGGCGGCGCGGCCGACATCAAACCCAAGTCCGAAAAGGCCATATGCGCCTGTGCCGACTATACGCACGGCGAGATACGCAAGACGATTCGCGAACAGCACCTGACCAGTATTCCGCAGACCATGCGCTTTCTGGAATGGCGCACGGCCGATGGCTGCGCAAGCTGCCGCCCCGCGCTTAACTATTACCTGATGGCCACATGGCCAGGCGAAGCGCGCGACGATACGCAATCGCGCCTGATCAATGAACGCGTCCATGCCAATATCCAGAAGGACGGCACCTACTCCGTTGTTCCACGCATGTGGGGCGGCGTCACCAATCCATCGGAGTTGCGCCGGATTGCCGATGTGGCCGACAAATACCATGTGCCCATGGTCAAGGTTACCGGGGGGCAGCGCATCGACCTGCTGGGTGTCAAGAAGGAAGACCTGCCCGCCGTCTGGAAGGATCTGGACATGCCTTCCGGCCACGCCTATGGAAAAAGCCTGCGCACAGTCAAGACCTGCGTCGGCAAGGAGTTCTGCCGCTTCGGCACGCAAGACTCCACCGGCATGGGCATCGCATTGGAGAAAGACCTGGTGGGCATGTGGAGCCCGCACAAGGTGAAGCTGGCCGTTTCGGGCTGCCCGCGCAACTGCGCCGAATCCGGCATCAAGGACATCGGCATCATCGCGGTGGACTCGGGCTGGGAGTTGTATGTGGGCGGCAACGGCGGCATCAAGACCGAAGTGGCCCAGTTCTTCGTGAAGGTGCAGACGCACGACGAAGTGCTGGAGTACACCGGCGCCTTCCTGCAGCTGTATCGCGAAGAGGCCTTCTATCTGGAGCGTACTTGCCATTATCTGGCACGGGTGGGCCTTGAGCACGCCAAGGCGCGCGTCGTTGACGACGCTGCCAATCGCACCGAACTGTACGCCCGCCTGAAGTTCGCCATCTCCTTCGAAAAAGATCCCTGGGCGGAACGCATCGAGCAAGCTCCTGCCCGCCGCGAATTCGAAACCATTACCGCATGAGAAGCACCATGACTACAGCCAGCATTCAGCATGAATGGATTTCAATCTGCCGCGTCGACGACATTCCACAACTGGGTTCGCGCGTCGTGCACCATCAAGGCCACGAGGCCATCGCCGTTTTTCGCGCCTCGGATGATCATGTCTTCGCCGTGATCGATCGCTGCCCGCATAAGAGCGGGCCGCTGTCCGCCGGCCTGGTGCACGGCCATGCCGTCACCTGCCCCTTGCATGGCTGGACCATCAATCTGGAAGATGGTCAGGCGCACGCTCCGGATGTCGGCTGCGCCCACAAGGTGGACGTAAAAGTGGAGGCGGGCCAGATCTACCTGGGCCTGTCCGCCAAGGGCTGACGCATGGATACCCTGACGGCTCTTGCGCCCAAGATCACGGCCTCGATCTGCTGCTACTGCGGTACCGGCTGCGGCGTGCGAATACACAGCACCGGCCAGCGCGTGCTGGATGTCGACGGCGACCCCTCGCATCCATCCTCGCACGGCAAATTGTGCAGCAAAGGCCTGGCACTGTCCCAGACCGTGCGCCATGATGCAAGCCGGGTGCTTTCCGCACAATGGCGCAACGGAAAAGAGCAAGCACTTAGCGACATTGCATTACACGACGCCCTGGACATCGCGGCGGCCAAGCTGGCTGACACCATAAAGATGCACGGACCCGACTCCGTCGGTTTCTATCTTTCCGGTCAATTGCTGACCGAGGACTACGCCGTCTTCAACAAGCTGGCCCGGGCGCTGGTGGGCACCAATAACATCGACACCAATTCGCGCCTGTGCATGTCCAGCACCGTCGCCGGATACAAGCTGACGCTGGGGGCGGATGCGCCTCCCGCCTGCTATGAAGACCTGGATCACGCCGACACTGTACTGATCGCCGGTTCCAATATGGCCTATGCGCATCCGGTGCTGTTTCGCCGCCTTGAGGAAGCCAAGGCCAAGCGGCCGGATATGAAGATCATCGTGATCGATCCGCGCCGTACGGATACGTGCAGCATTGCCGATCTGCATATGGCCATAACTCCCGGCAGCGACGTGGCGCTATTTCACGCCATGCTCAATGTCATGGTCTGGGATGGCCTTGCCGACCTGGATTACATCGAACGGCACACCGAAGGCTTTGGTCTGCTCAAGCAGCGCATACACGAGTTCACGCCCAGAGCCGCCGAGGATATTTGCGGCGTTCCGGCCGCCGACATCATCCAGTGCGCACACTGGTTCGGCAAAGCCGGCTCGGCACTGTCCCTGTACACCATGGGCCTGAACCAATCCAGCAGCGGTACCGCCAAGAACGCGGCGCTGATCCATCTGCATTTGGCCACCGGGCAGATCGGAAAACCGGGATCCGGGCCGTTTTCCCTGACGGGCCAGCCCAATGCCATGGGCGGTCGCGAGGCCGGCGGCATGGCCAATCTGCTGCCCGGCCATCGCGATCCGGCCAACGCGGCGCATCGCAACGAAGTGGCCCGCTTGTGGAGCGTCGAATCCCTGCCAGATAATCCTGGGCTCACGGCTGTGGATATGTTCAATGCTGTGTTGCAAGGCAAGATAAAGGTGTTGTGGATCGCCGCCACTAATCCCGCCCAATCCATGCCGGATCAGGCCAAGGTGCGCGCCGCTTTGCAGCAGGCAGAGATGGTGATTGTGCAAGAGGCCTTTGCAAACACGGAAACTCTGGCCTATGCCGATCTGATCCTGCCCGCC
Organism: Pusillimonas sp.; assembly: GCA_036570485.1. Classification (GTDB taxonomy): domain Bacteria; phylum Pseudomonadota; class Gammaproteobacteria; order Burkholderiales; family Burkholderiaceae_B. Next base: position 8,055 of record DATCYE010000208.1, read on the forward strand.
GCCACCTGGCCGGAAAAGGACGGCACCGTGACGAACTCCGAGCGACGCATCAGCCGCGTGCGTGCCGCCATCCGCCCGCCCGGCGACGCCCAGGCCGACTGGAAACTGGTCTGCGCAATCGCCCGCAAGCTGGCGACTCGCATCGCTCCAACAAAAAGCCCTTTGTTCGACTACAAAGATGAAGCGGAAATTTTTGCAGAGCACGCCCTGTGCACAAAAGGCCGCGATCTGGACTACAGCGCGTTGAGCTACGCCATCCTGGAAGCCTCAGGCCCGCAGCAATGGCCTTACAGCAGGCCGAATCCGCAAGCCCTGCGCCTGTATGCGGACGGCACCTTTCCTACTGCCAACGGCCGCGCGCAGTTCCTTGATACGGGCTACACGCCCGTTGCCGAAAACATCTCGGCCCCATATCCTTTGCACCTGACCACAGGACGGCTGCGCGATCATTGGCACACCATGAGCCGCACGGGCTTGGTACCGGCCCTGACCCGCCATGTAGAGCAGCCCTTCATCTACCTGCACCCGCAGGATATGCAGCGCTACAAAGTTCAAAACGATGCGCTGCTCAAGATCAAGACCCGCCGAGGAAACATAGTCCTGCCCGTCCAGGGCGACCCAGGCCTGAAACCTGGACATGCTTTCCTGCCTATGCACTGGGGTAGCGGCTTCATATCGGGCCAGGGCATTAATGCCTTGATCAGCAATGTGCGCGACCCGATTTCCCATCAGCCCGAGCTCAAGCACAGCGCCGCCGGCATCGAAGTGCTGAAGTACGACTGGCATGCCACTGCCTGGATCCAGGGGCCTTGCGCCCCGCTGCGGCAAAGGCTGGCGCCGTGGCTTGAACGCTTTCCCTACGCCGTCCTGCTGCCTACGGCCATCGGACACGAAGGCGTGCGTCTGCGCCTGGCCAACCCCGTTCGCATCGACACAGAAATGCTGACAATGCTGGTTCGGGATCTATGCCTGGAGGATGCCGATCTGGTGTTCGACGATCCGGCTCGTGGCGTGGTGCGACGTATTTTGCGCCGTGGCGCAGGCATCGCCGCCTATCTGCTTGCCGGCGATGTGCGTGCCAGTGAAGCCCTGCTCAATTGGGCCGACACGGGCATCACGCCCGGCAACATCGGCCAAGTCCTGCTGGGGCGCTCACCATCGATGGCTCGCGCCCAGGTCATATGTAGCTGCATGAACGTCAGCGATGTTGCCATTCAGGCGGCCATCGACGCCGGAAGCGATTTGGAAGCGCTGAAGGCTACGCTGCAATGCGGCGTGACTTGCGGCTCCTGCCTGCCCCAGATCAAACGTATGTTTCAGACCAAGCCAATACACGAGGCTCCGCTATGAATCACTCCCCTTCTACGACCGGCAAAGTATGGCTGGTGGGCGCCGGCCCCGGCGACCCCGAATTGCTTACTGTGAAAGCCATGCGCGTGCTCAAGGAATGCACCGTCTGGCTGGTCGATGACCTGGTGGGTCCTGATGTGCTGGCGCTAGCTCCTTCCTGCACCCGTATCGTCAAGGTGGGTAAGCGCGGCGGTTGTGCTTCCACCTCGCAAGCCTTCATCTTGCGACTCATGGCCCGCTATGCACGCCAGGGCCATGCCGTGGCGCGCCTGAAAGGCGGCGACCCTTTCATCTTTGGGCGAGGCGGCGAAGAAATGGCCTGGTTGCGCGAACGCGGCATAGCCGTCGATAGCGTCAGCGGAATCACCGCCGGACTGGCCGTTGGCAGTGCCTTGGGGTTGCCGCTGACGCATCGCGCCGTATCGCGTGGGGTGACCTTGGTTACCGCGCACACCGCCGACGGCACACAGCCTGACTGGAAGGCGCTTGCACAGAGCGGCCTGACCATCGTTTGCTACATGGGCATGAGCTGTGCCAGTCATCTGCGCAATGAGCTTCTGACCGCCGGCTTTCCACCCGCGCTACCAGTCGCGGTCGTACAACGGGTATCGTGCGCGACACAGCGCCACGCCATCACGACGCTGGAGCACATGGATCGCGATATTCACAGCCAGGGCCTGGGCAGCCCAGCCGTCATCGTGCTGGGTGAGGCGGTGGCACACATGCAAACCCATGCCATCGACTCATCAATAGACATACCCTTGGCCCGGGCGCTATAAACTGGAAAGATGGCCGGCGCCCGGCCTCAACCTACCAAGCAGGAAACAGCATGGCCTCCAACATCATTCTGTATACCAACCGCGAATGCTCCAGCCCCTATGTCCTTTCCGTCTACGCCACCCTGGTCGAGAAGGGCCTGCCCTTCGAGCTGAAAGCCATAGACTTGGCTGCGAAAGAGAACCTTCAACCCGAGTATCGGCGCATCTCCCTGACTTCACGTATTCCCACGCTGCTTGATGGCGAGTTTTCGCTGTCGGAGTCGTCTGCCATTATCGAGTACCTGGAAGACGCCTACACAGCTCCGGACTTTCCCTCGGTCTTTCCCCGCGATGCTCAACAACGGGCCAAGGCACGACAAATACAGGCCTGGGTGCGCAGCGATCTGGGCGCCCTGCGCGAAGAACGCCAGACCTCTATCATCTACGGCCAGAGAAACCCGCAACCCTTGTCCCAAGCCAGCCAGCTCGCTGCAGACAAGCTGCTTGCCGTGGCCGATACGCTGATCGACGCCCAGGGTAACGACCTGTTCGGAGTCTGGTCCATCGCCGACGTGGATTTCTCGGTCATGCTAAACCGTCTGTGTGCCAATGGCGACCCGGTTTCGGAAAAAGTCAGAAAGTATGTAGAGCGCCAATCGAGCCGTCCCTGCGTGGAAAGCTGGTGGGCACTTGCCAGAAACGAAAGATATATTTAATATGCATCTTTAATGGCGAAATATGGATTTCCGCCTTTTCCCACCCAGAAAGGAAAGAAGATGCAAATAGGTATGCTCAAGCTCGCCGGCATGCGCGACGAACACTGCGCGGCCAAACTGACCCAGGCGCTAAAAGCCGTCAAGGGTGTCGACGATGCAAAAATCTCATTCGATCAAAGCAAAGCCACCGTGTCGTTTGACGAATCGCTGGTTTCCACTCAACGCCTGCAGGTCGCCGTCGAAGAAGCCGGCTATCGTATTGCCAAGCCCGTCCACGGCGAAGACGGCGCATGCTGCGGCGGCTGCGGCGGCTAATGCGCGGTAGAATCGCTTGATGCAGCGTTGTTATTGGTGCTCAAGCGATCCCATCTACATGGCCTACCACGATACCGAGTGGGGCGTGCCTTCGCGCGACCCCCGGCATCTGTTCGAAAAGCTTATTCTTGAAGGTTTCCAGGCCGGGCTTTCCTGGATCACAGTGCTTAAAAAGCGCGATCGCTTCCGCGAAGTGCTGTTTAATTTCGATGTTCAACAGCTTGCTACCCTTAGCGACGACTACATCGAAGTCTTGATGCAAGACAGCGGCATCATCCGCAATCGCCTCAAGCTACGAGCCACTCGCCAAAATGCCAATGCCTGGCTGGCACAACCAGACCCTGTGGATCTGATCTGGTCATTCGTGGGGGGCAAGCCCAAAATCAACCATTACGCGCGTCATCAGGACATACCGCTGATCACGCCCGAAGCCGAACACATGAGCCGTACCCTGAAAAAGGCCGGTTTCACCTTCGTCGGCCCCACCATTTGCCAATCCTACCTGCAAGCGGTCGGTTGCCTTATGGATCACACCACCGATTGCTTCCGGCATAAGGAACTGGTGTTGCCGGGCTGACGCCATCCAGGCATCCGCCTGGGCTCAATGGCCGAACGCAGCCCGGGACGTAGCCCGGGCGCAAAAACATTACACCAAGGTAAGTGTGACGTCGATATTGCCGCGCGTTGCATTCGAGTATGGGCAAACAATATGCGCTTTATCGACCAGCGCTTGAACCTGGTCCCGAGCCACACCCGGTACCGAGATCTTCAGCTCTACCTCTATGCCGAAACCTGTAGGAATTGGGCCTATGCCCACGGTTCCCTGAATGTTGGTCTCGGCAGGCAAAGTCACTTTTTCACGGGATGCCACCAGTTTAAGGGCCCCCAGAAAACATGCAGAGTAACCGGCTGCGAACAATTGCTCGGGATTCGTTCCTTCTCCTCCGGCGCCGCCCAGCTCTTTAGGGGTAACAAGCTTGACATCAAGGACGCCGTCCGACGACACAGCCCGACCATCGCGGCCTCCGTTTGCGGTGGCCTGGGCGCGATACAGCACTTTTTCTACGGACATGGTAAATCTCCTGACAAGTTAAAAAAACAAACGTCGACGGCTAAGCAGGTAACCGGCCCGTCGGCACCGGCGCGTAATCATTAAAATATACGCTATTAAATAGCACACAATTTAATGCGTATATTCTTCGTATCCGCCAGCAAGGCGCATACCTATAGGTTTTTCATCAAACGCTTACGCAGCTTTTCAAGCGCCTTCTTGGTTGTCGCCATATCTTCCGGCGAACATTGCGCTGCACACATCACAGATTCGGGAACCTTTTTGGCCATTGCCTGCAGCGTATGGCCCTTGGCGGTCAGCGAGACTATCACCTGCCGCTCGTCATCGATCGCGCGGACTCGCTGCAGCAGGCCGGCCAATTCCAAGCGCTTGAGCAATGGGGTGAGCGTGGCCGAATCCAGAAACAGACGCTCGCCGATTTCGGTAACGGTCAGTTCGTCGCGTTCCCACAAAACCAGCATGACCAGATACTGGGGATAAGTCAGTTCCAGCTCGCGCAACAACTTGCGATACACCTTGGTCATGGCCAGACCGGTGGAATACAGCGCAAAGCACAAGTGCTCATCAAGCAGCAATCCCGGCGTCTGGCTTTTGGCGGGTT
>DATCYE010000209.1:0-9764 GCA_036570485.1 Pusillimonas sp.
TGGTGAACGGCTCGTTTTATGCTGTGCTTTCACTGGGCCTGGCGGTTATATTCGGCCTACTCAACATCATCAACTTCGCGCACGGCGCGCTGTACATGCTGGGCGCCTTCGTCGCCTGGATGGGCCTGCAGTACCTGGGCCTGAATTACTGGCTGATGCTGCTCATCGCGCCCCTGGTGGTCGGTGCCTTCGGCATCCTGACCGAACGCGCGCTCATCCGCCATCTATATAAACTGGATCACCTGTACGGCCTGCTGCTCACCTTTGGGCTGACACTGCTCATCGAAGGGGTGTTTCGCAGTATGTACGGGGTCTCGGGCCAGCCCTACCCCACGCCCGATCTGCTCAAAGGCGGGGTGAACCTGGGCTTCATGTATCTGCCCATCTACCGCGCCTGGGTGGTGGTGGCCTCTATCCTGGTGTGCCTGGTCACCTGGTTCGTCATTGAAAAGACCCGCCTGGGCGCGCTGCTGCGCGCGGGCACCGAGAACCCCAAGCTGGTCGAGGCCTTCGGGGTCAATGTGCCGCTGGTGGTCACCCTGACCTACGGCTTTGGCGTGGCGCTGGCCGGCTTTGCCGGGGTGCTGGCCGCACCCATCATGCAGGTCTCGCCGCTGATGGGCTCGAACCTGATCATCGTGGTGTTCGCGGTGGTGGTGATCGGGGGCATGGGCTCGATCATGGGCTCGATCGTCACGGGCCTGGGTCTGGGCATCATCGAAGGCTTCACCAAGGTGTTCTGGCCCGAGGCGTCCAACACCGTGGTCTTCATCATTATGGTTATCGTGCTGTTGCTGCGTCCGGCCGGTCTCTTTGGGAAAGAAAAATGAACCGTCAAGTTATCGGCTATTTAGTAGCGGTGCTTGTGCTGGCGCTGTTGCCGGCGCTGGGCGCCTACCCGATCTTCGTCATGAAGGTCATGTGCTACGCCTTGTTTGCCTGCGCCTTTAACCTGTTGCTGGGCTATACCGGATTGCTGTCCTTTGGCCATGCGGCCTTTCTGGGCGGGGCCGCCTACGCGGCCGGCCATGCCATGGCGGTGTGGGGCATGCCCACCATCGTGGGGCTGCTGTTCGGCACGGTGGTGGCCGCACTGATGGGCCTGGTGATGGGCGCGCTGGCCATCCGGCGCAGCGGCATCTACTTTGCGATGATCACGCTGGCCATGGCGCAGATGGTGTTCTTCTTCTTTTTGCAGGCGCCCTTTACCCACGGCGAGGACGGGCTGCAAGGCATACCGCGCGGCACGCTGTTCGGCCTGGACCTGTCCCAGGACATCAATCTGTACTACGTGGTGATGGCGATCTTCGTGTTCGGCTATGCGGTGTGCTGGCGCACCATCAACTCGCCCTTCGGGCAGGTGCTTAAAGCGCTGCGCGAGAACGAGCCGCGCGCGGTCTCCTTGGGCTACAACGTCGATAACTTCAAGCTGCTGGCCTTTGTGCTGTCGGCGGCGCTGGCCGGCCTGGCCGGGGCCACCAAGGCGCTGGTATTCGTGTCGGCAACCTTAACCGACGCGGCCTGGCAGATGTCCGGCATGGTGGTGCTTATGACCTTGGTGGGTGGCCTGGGTACCTTCACCGGCCCGGTGTTGGGCGCCTTCATTATTGTCATGCTGGAAAACAAAGTGGGCGAATTCGGCCTATTTCTTAGCCAGGTAACAGGCGTGCAATGGTTTCAGGTGCTGGGCGAGTCGGTAACGATAGTCATCGGGTTGATCTTCATCATCTGCGTGATGGCGTTCCGGCGCGGCATTATCGGGGAACTGATCTATCGGTTCAAAAAAACCTAAGCGGGTATCGGCCATAATAGATGCTTCGACCATTTAGCTGAGCATCAACCAGCCCCGCAGCATGTCTGAAACCATACTCGTTACCGGCGGAACCGGTTTTATCGGCAGTCACACCACGGTGGCCTTGCAGGAAGCAGGCTATCGTGTATTGATTCTGGACAACCTGTGCAATAGCACCCTAGCGGTGCTGGACGCCATCGCCCAAATTACCGGACAACGCCCCGATTTCATTCAGGGCGATGTGCGACATGCGGATACGCTGGCGGCGCTGTTTCAGGCGCACGATATTTCGGCCGTGCTGCATTTTGCCGGCTTGAAAGCGGTGGGCGAGTCCACCCAAAAGCCGCTGGACTATTACGACAACAACGTGCACGGCAGCAACGCCTTGCTGGCGGCCATGCAGCAGGCTGGCGTCAAGACCTTTGTGTTTTCGTCGTCGGCCACGGTGTACGGCGATCCGCAAAAGCTACCGCTTACCGAAGACCATCCGCGCTCGGCCACCAACCCCTACGGCCACACCAAGCTGGTGGTGGAAGACATACTTGAAAACCTGTACCGCAGTGAAGGCGGCTGGCGCATTGCGCGCTTGCGTTACTTCAACCCGGTGGGCGCGCACCCCAGCGGCCTGATAGGCGAGGCACCGCAAGGCGTTCCCAACAATCTGATGCCTTATGTGGCGCAGGTGGCCACCGGGCACCGCGCCCGATTGCAGGTGTTTGGTAATGACTACAACACGCCGGACGGCACGGGCGTGCGTGACTACATACATGTTTTGGATCTGGCGCAGGGGCATGTGGCGGCCTTGCGTCATTGCCGGCAGGCCAAGCAAGAATTACTGACGGTCAATCTGGGTACGGGTACAGGCTATTCCGTACTGGATATGGTGCAAGCTTTTGAGCAGGCCAGCGGCAAGACCGTAGCCTATGACATTGCGCCGCGCCGCCCCGGCGATATTGCCGCCTGCTGGGCCGATACGAATCTGGCCTTCCAGACGCTGGGTTGGCGCGCCACGCGCGGCATACAGGAAATGTGCGAAGACGCCTGGCGTTGGGAAATGCAGCGTGCGCGTGACTAATGCTTGATTAACGCAAGGGTAGTGCGGTCTTGTAAGACACCTGCTTCAAGGCGAAGCTGGATCGGATCTTGTCGATGCCGGGTATGGGTGTGAGCTGTTCAAGAATGAACTGTTCCAGCGCGCCTATATTGGCCACGGCAACGCGTATCAGGTAGTCGGAATCACCCGTCATCAAATAGCATTCCATGACCTCGTCGTGCTCGACAATGCGCCGCTCGAAACTGGCCAGGGCTTCCTTGTCTTGCGATTTCAGGCTAATTGAAATAAATACATTCAGGCCCAGGCCCAGCGCGGCGGCATTGGCCAGCGCCACATAGCGAACGATTATTCCACCGGACTCCAATGCCTTGACCCGTGCCAGGCAGGGCGAGGGCGACAAATGCACGCGCTTTGCCAGCTCTACATTGCTTAGCGATCCATCGCGCTGCAATTCATCCAGTATGCGCAAATCGATTGAGTCAAGTTTCATTTGCTGAAATAAAAATCAAAAACAGAATTTTATGCGGAAATCGCTTGGTAGGGGTGTCTTTATCGAAAGCATATGCTTGTCTAATCGCTGGAAAATAAGGAAACGCCCAACCTCATTTTTTTTGGCAGCTGACAAGTCATGAATTCCCCCTTTCCTTTGCATCTACAGGCCGATGCCGATCCCCAGGAAACAGCCGAGTGGCACGAGGCATTTCAGTCCCTGATCGCCACCCAGGGGCCGCAGCGCGCCGCCTTTATGCTGGACGAGCTATGCCGCATGGCCGCCACCGAAGACATTCCCTGGAAGGCACCCATAGGCACGCCGTATGTGAACACCTTATCGGCAACCCGCCAGCCGGCTTTCCCCGGCGACCTGGCGCTAGAGCAAAAGCTGGGCGCCATCATACGCTGGAATGCCTTGGCCATGGTGGTGCGCGCCAACGCTGCGTACGGCGAGCTGGGCGGTCATATTGCCAGCTATGCCAGCGCGGCCGACCTGTTCGAGGTGGGTTTCAATCATTTTTTCCATGCGCGTGGCGACACCCCGGGCGCGCATGCCGGCGACCTGGTTTTCTTGCAGCCGCACAGCGCGCCGGGCGTATACGCACGGGCCTACCTTGAAGGGCGTCTTAACGAGAACGACCTGGCACATTACCGGCAAGAGCTGCGCGGTCCCATGAATGGCGCGCGCGGCCTGCCCAGTTACCCGCATCCTTATCTGATGCCCGACTTCTGGCAGTTCCCGACCGGCTCCATGGGCATAGGGCCGATCAGCTCCATCTACCAGGCACGCTTCATGCATTATCTGACGGATCGTGGCCTGCTCGATTGCACAGGCAGAAAAGTCTGGGGCATATTTGGCGACGGCGAAATGGACGAGCCCGAATCCATGAGCGCCCTGACATTGGCGGCGCGCGAACGACTAGACAATCTGGTCTGGGTGGTCAATTGCAATTTGCAGCGCCTGGACGGACCGGTGCGGGGCAATGCCCGCGTCATCGACGAGCTTGAAAAACTATTCTCCGGCGCAGGCTGGAATGTCATCAAGGTGTTGTGGGGCAGCGATTGGGACGGCTTGTTCGCGCGCGATCACAGCGGCGCCTTGTTGCGCGCACTGTCTGATACCGTCGATGGCCAGATGCAAACTTTCGCCGCCAAAGACGGCCAATACAACCGCCACCATTTCTTTGGGCAGAACCCGCAGCTGGCGCGTCTGGTCGAAGGCATGAGCGACGAGCAGATCGACGGCTTGCGGCGCGGCGGCCACGACCTGGTCAAAATTTATGCCGCCTATGCGGCGGCTGCTGGAACCCAGGGACGGCCCACGGTCATTCTGGCTCATACCAAGAAGGGCTATGGCATGGGCAGTGCCGGCCAGGGTCGCATGACCACGCATTCGCAGAAAAAATTTGAAGACGCCGATCTGCTGGGCTTTCGCGACCGTTTCAATTTACCGCTTAGCGACGAACAGGCGCTGCGCCTGGACTTCTACAAGCCCGCGCCCGACAGCCCCGAAATGCACTATCTGCGCGCGCGCCGTCAGGCCTTGGGTGGACCGCTGCCCGCCCGGCAGGCGCAAGCCCAGCCGCTGGCGGTTCCGGATGCCTCCAGTTACGCCAAGTTTGCCTTGCAGGGCGGCGGTCGCGAGATGTCGACCACCATGGCCTTTGTGCGCATGCTGGGGGCTTTGTTAAAAGATGCCGACCTGGGGCCGCGCATTGTGCCTATCGTCGCCGACGAGGCGCGCACATTCGGCATGGCCAATCTGTTCAAGCAGGTGGGTATTTATTCCAGCGTCGGCCAAAAATACGAACCCGAAGACATCGGTTCAATACTCAGCTATCGCGAAGCCAAAGACGGCCAGATACTGGAAGAGGGCATCAGCGAAGCCGGCGCGATTTCCAGCTGGGTGGCGGCGGCCACCAGCTACAGCGTGCATGGCATGGCCATGCTGCCCTTTTATATTTATTACTCCATGTTCGGCTTCCAGCGCGTGGGCGACCTGATCTGGGCCGCCGCCGATCAACGGCCGCGCGGCTTCCTGATAGGGGCCACGTCGGGCCGAACCACTTTGGCGGGCGAGGGCTTGCAGCATCAGGACGGCACCAGCCACTTATGGGCCGCCACCGTACCCAACTGCAAGTCCTACGACCCGGCGTTCGCCGGCGAACTGGCCGTGATTGTGGACCGTGGCATGCGTGAAATGGCTGTCGAGCAGCGCGACGTGTTCTATTACATCACCGTCATGAACGAAAACTACGCCCAGCCCGATTTGCCGGAGGGCGTGGAAGAAGACATCGTGCGCGGCGGTTACCGCGACGCCGGCTACCAGGCCAAGACCGGCGTGGCCGCGGAAGGGCGGGTGACGCTGCTGGGTTCGGGCGCCATCCTGACCGAAGTCATCAAGGCGGCACAGCTGCTGGCCGAACAAGGCATTGCCAGCGATGTCTACAGTGTTACCAGCTGGAGCGAACTGGCGCGTGACGGCCAGCGCTGCGAGGCGGACGGCGCAGACGAGGCCCGGAACGGCGACGCCGGTCAGCCGCACATTACCCGGCTTTTGCAGTCGTCCCAAGGGCCCATCGTGGCCGCAAGCGATTACGTGCGGCTGGTGCCTGAGTCCATCCGCGCCTATTTGCCGGCCGGCCGGCGCTATAGCACCCTGGGAACCGACGGCTTTGGCCGCAGCGATACGCGGGCCGAATTGCGGCGCTTCTTCCAGGTCGACGCACAGGCTATCGCAGCGGCCGCCAAACGCGGGCTTTCGCAACACAAGTCGCAGCCGAACTGATATGCTTGTAAGGAATCCGTAACACCCACAAGCCTTAAATGAATTCTGTCAGAATGCAGCTGCTGTTGGTCGGCACCATGGCCATTTGGGGCTTGAATATTTCAGCCATCAAAGTGCTTACGGCTCACTTCGATCCGCTGATCATTTCCTGCTTCCGCATGACGCTTGCCGCCGTGATCATCAACTTTACGCTGATCGGGTCGCGCCAGCCCATACCGTTGCTGCGCATATCGGCAAGCCAATGGCTGCGTTTTGCGCTATGCGCCGGCTTCATGATCTACGGCAATCAAATATTTTTTACCACCGGCATGCAAACCGCCAGCGCGACGAATTCGTCGCTGATCATGGCGCTTAGCCCTTTGGTGGCGTCGATTCTGGCTGCGGCGGTATTCCGCGAGGCGATTACCGGCTTGCGCCTGTTGGGCATCGCCCTGGGTTTTGGCGGCGTATTTGCCGTGGTGCTTAGCAGCCATGGCGCCGCGCTGACCGGCCCCAGCTGGGGCGATCTGCGAATTTTCCTGTCCATGATCGCCTTCGTGGTGGGCGGCATGATCATTCAAGACCTGGCGCGGCAATTCAATTCCATACTGATCAGCAGCGTTGTGTACACGTTGGGCGCCTTTTTCCTTTGCGTGCATTTGCTATTAAGCAGCACGGTCGATCTTAGCGCCCAAGCGCTGCTGGCGCCGGGTCTGTGGCCCTGGCTGCTTATGGTGTTTACCGGAATTGTGGCGACCGCCATCTGTAATATGTTCTGGAATCGGGCTATTGCTGAACTGGGCGTTGCCCGTACGTCGCTCTATCAATACTGGATTCCTGTTTTCGGCGTGGGCTTTGCCATGCTGTTGCTGGGCGAACCGTTTACGGCATGGCATCTTGTGGGCCTGCTGGGTATTTTGCTGGGCACCTATCTGGGTACCCGGCGCCCGGTGCGCCAAAAAGCAGAGACTGCCCAATGACGCAAGCCGTTCTGGTCATTCATGGCGGCGCCGGTGCGATATCGCGCGCCAAAACCACCCCGGCCATCGTCCAGGAATACCGGTCCGCCTTGCAAGCCACGCTAGCGCGCGGCTCGGCGATTCTGGCGGACGGCGGATCGGCGCTGGATGCGGTCTGCGAGGCTGTGCGGTTGCTTGAGGAATGCGCGCTGTTCAATGCCGGGCACGGTGCTGTCTTTACCAGCGACGGCCGTCATGAATTGGACGCCGCCATCATGGATGGCAAGACGCGGCGCAGCGGCGCCGTCGCCAACGTAACCGTGCTGCGCAACCCTGTGCTGGCTGCCAGGGCCGTCATGGAGCGCAGTCCCCATGCCTTGTTTGCCGGCCCCGGAGCCGACGACTTCGGACGCGCCGCCGGCCTGGAGTGTGTGGAACCATCGTTCTTTTCCACCGATGCCCGGCGCGACCAGTTGCGGCGCGTGCAGGCGACCGGCGAAGAAACCATCGTTCTGGATCATGATGGGCAGGCGTTGACACAGGCGCCCGGCGCAAACGCGGCTCCGCTGGACGAGGGCCGCAAGCTGGGTACCGTAGGTGCCGTTGCCCTGGATCTGCATGGCAATCTGGCGGCCGCCACATCGACCGGCGGCTTGACCAACAAGCGGCCGGGCCGAGTGGGCGATACCCCTTTGATAGGCGCCGGCTGTTATGCCAACAACGCCACCTGCGCGGTGTCGGCCACCGGCACGGGCGAAGCCTTTATTCGGCTGGTGGCGGCCTACGATGTCTCGGCCCGTATGGAATATAAGGGCGCTTCGCTTGAAGAGGCCGCCGGCTGCGTGGTGTTCGACAAACTTCCAGCCATAGGCGGGGCGGGCGGCTTGATTGCGATCGATGCGCAAGGGCGCATCAGCATGCCATTCAATACCGAAGGCATGTATCGGGGCTATCAACGCTTAGGGCAGGAAGCCTGCGTGGCTATCCACCGCGTGTAGATAGTAAACTGGCCCCCATTCGCAATGGCCAGACAGTGGCATTCTTAGCTATGGCTGCAGCCGTAGCTTCCGAGACTAGTTCATGAAAATACTTATTACCGGCGGGGCCGGATTCATTGGCTCGGCCCTGGTGCGCCACATTGTCGGTCACACCGTTGACGCCGTCGTTAACGTCGACAAACTTACTTATGCCGGCAATCTGGAGTCGCTGGCCGATGCGGCCCGAAGCGAACGCTATGCCTTCGAACAGGTCGACATCTGCGACCGCGCCGCGCTTGATCGGGTGTTCAGCCAGCATCGTCCGCAGGCCGTCATGCATCTGGCGGCCGAATCGCATGTGGACCGCTCCATAGACGGGCCGGCCGCGTTTATTGAAACCAATATCGTCGGCACCTACACGCTGCTGGAAGCGGCGCGGCAATACTGGATGGGCTTGGGTGAAGAAGACAAGGCGGCTTTCCGTTTTCATCATATTTCCACCGACGAGGTCTATGGCGACCTGGAAGGCCCCGAAGACCTGTTCACCGAGACCACGCCGTATGCGCCCAGTTCGCCATACTCGGCCAGCAAAGCCAGTTCCGACCATCTGGTGCGCGCCTGGCGCCGTACCTACGGCTTTCCTACACTGATCACCAACTGTTCCAACAACTACGGTCCCTACCATTTCCCTGAAAAGCTGATCCCGCTGGTTATTTTGAATGCGCTGGAAGGCAAGCCGCTACCGGTATACGGCCAAGGCAAGCAGGTGCGCGATTGGCTGTATGTAGAGGACCACGCACGCGCCTTGTACAAGGTGATCACAGAAGGCAAAGTGGGCGAAACCTATAACGTGGGCGGCCATAACGAAAAGCAGAACATCGATGTCGTGCACACCATCTGCGCTTTGCTGGAAGAGCTGGCGCCGGGCAAGCCGGCAGGCGTGGCCCGCTATCCGGACCTGATCACCTATGTAAAAGACCGTCCGGGCCACGATATGCGTTACGCCATCGACGCCCGCAAAATCCAGCGCGAACTGGGTTGGGCGCCGCAGGAAACCTTCGAGTCCGGCATACGCAAGACTGTGCAATGGTATCTGGACAATCTGGAATGGTGCCGCCACGTACAAGACGGCAGCTATCAACGCGAAAGACTGGGAATGGCTTAGCCGCGCAAGGGGTCAATTCGGCCGCGCGGTCGCCGCTGGGCTTAAAATGGCCCCATGACAGAAAACGCAGGCCCGCAAACCGCCTGGCATGTGGCCTATACCAAGCCGCGCCAGGAAGACATCGCCAAAACCAACCTTGAGCGCCAGGAGTTCGAGGTCTATTTGCCCTTGTTCAAAACATTCAAGAAGCCGCGCAAGGGCGCGGCCGCAGCGCAGTCGGAAGCGTTGCTGGCTTACGAACCCATGTTTCCGCGCTACGTGTTTTTCAAACCGAAAAGTGCAACGCAATCCTTGGGCGTGTTGCGGTCCACGCGCGGGGTGGCTTCGGTGGTGATGTTCGGCACCTCATTTGCGCATGTCCAGCCCGAACTGCTGCAATCCATACGTGCGGCCGAGCAGGCTCGCAATCAGGCCGGCATTGAGCAGGTCAGCCCTTATCAGCCCGGCAGCCGTGTACGCTTATGCGATCCGGCGCTATCCGGTCTGGAAGGCCTGGTACAAGAAGTTTCCGCCAAGCGCGTCGTGCTTTTGCTGGAGATACTGGGCCGGCAAAAGACG
>DATCYE010000210.1:0-2108 GCA_036570485.1 Pusillimonas sp.
GGCATCCACATCTGCCAATGCATGCAGCGTGCCGTTTTCCTTGACCAGATAAGTGCCTTCGATAATGACGTAGGGCGATGTGAATACAACCTCTTCGGCGCGTAGCGGATCGATGGCCAGGAAACCAATGTCCCAGATATCGTCCTTGGCGGCGTCGACCACTTTGCCGGCCGCCGGAAACGCCACGATTTCAAGTTCGGCATCAAGGCGTTGTGCCAAAGCCTTGGCCAGCGCGACCGATACCCCTTGTGGCTCACCGGCGGCATTTTTTTGGGCTAGTACGGGATTGCCGTAATTGATGGCCGCCCTTAACTTGCCGGTGGAAAGCAGTGCGCTGCGAGCGTCGGATAGATTCGTACTCATGTTTATGGCTCCTGGCTAAAGATCAATGTTTGTTTATATGGGCCTCGTGGGCGCCTGTCGGTGTTGCTTCAAGCGCGCCAGCAATGCCTGGCGGATATGGCTGCGCGCTTCTTGTTCGGCGCCGTCGGCGTCGCGCGCCGCAATCGCCTCGAACAATGTCATGTGCTCCTGGTAGGCAAGTGCGGGCCGGCCGGTATGTGCCAGCGTGCTCTGGCCGAGCAGGGCGGTGGAATCGATCAGGTTGTTGATGGCCTTGATCAGAAACTGGTTATGCGAGGCGGCGTAAATGGCCTGGTGGAAGTCGTAGTTCGATTTGATCGGGTCCGAGCCATTCTTGCTGTCCTCCAGTATGGCGCGCATATTGTCGATTTCGATGTCGTCGGCATGCTTGGCGGCAAAGCGTGCCGCGCCGCCTTCAAGTATTTCGCGCAGCGAGTACAACTGCGTAATGGCCTGCTGATCCAGTGCCGTGACCAGCAGGCCTTTGCGCGGCTGATGGGTAAGCAGCCCTTCGTCCTCAAGACGCTTGAGTGCCTCGCGCACGGGGGTTCGGCTCATGCCCAGGCGTTCCGACAGCTCGACCTCCCGCAGCCTATCGTCGGAACCGAATTCGCCCGAAACGATGCGTCGCTTCAACTGAATGTAGGCAGCATTGGCTTGCGAATTACTTTTCTTGATAGGCATAAGAAGGTCGTTGTCCTGTCTGGAAGTTAAATAGCCGATTATGAGGCTATCCGCTTGAGCAGATGCTCCATCGAGGCCTTTTCGACTTCAACACCGCTGGCTTGCGCCAGGCGATGCTTGTTCAGCTCCAGCTCGCCGGGAACAATCACGGGCGAGGCGGGGTCGGCGGCTGGGGTGTCGTGCAGAATGCTGCGGAAATCCTCCATTCGCTCTTTCAGCCAGCCCGCGCCGCCCAGGCGAGCGGTATCGATCAGCAGAAAGAAGTGCCCCAGGTCTTGCGGGGCTTCCGGATTGTCGACCCAGGATTGGATGCGGGTCAGGTAAGACGCGCCCGACAACAGGCCTGCCAACAGGTCGACGACCAGTGCCAGGCCGTAGCCCTTGTGACCGCCTATGGCCATCAGAAAGCCGCTAAGCGCTGCCTTGGGATCGGTCGTAGGCTGACCTTCTTTGTCGGTAGCCCACGTCGATGGAATGGCTGCGCCTTGCTGCAAGGCTTGGCGGATTTTGGCCCTGGCCACGACGCTAAGCGCCATATCCAGCAAGAAGGGGTCGCCGCCAGGATTCGGAATGCCGAATCCCAGGGGACTATTGCCTAGCCGGGCTTCGCGTCCGCCCCATGGCGCAATCGTTGTCGTGGCATTGCTGCAGATGAACGAAGCAAAGCCTTGCTGGGCCGCCAGGAAAGCATAGGGGGAAATCGGGCCGAAATGATTGCTGCCGCGCGCAAAAACCACGCCCACGCCGGTTTGCCGGGCCAGCTCGATGGCTTCCTTCAATGCCGTCTGGCCGACCAGTGGGCCGATACCGTTGTCGCCGTCGACCTTGCTGATAGCGGGGGCGCATTTTTCCACTTTCATTTGCGCCGACGCCTTGATGCCGCCAAGCTCCAGACGTTCGCCATAGGACTCTACCCGGCTGACGCCGTGGGTATGCAAGCCGAACATATCGGCCAGCACCAGGATCTCGGCGGTGCTGCGCGCGTCCGGCTCGCTAAGACCATAGGTTTGCAGGGCTTTGATTGTCAGGTCGGTCAGGCGGCTTTGTTCTATTCGTTCCAG
>DATCYE010000211.1:0-8900 GCA_036570485.1 Pusillimonas sp.
CCATCGCTTTTCAGCTGCGGATAGTTTTCCGACACGGCAATCAACCGCGACAAGGCGGACGAAAGCTGGCCTTGAGCCTGCTCGAAACGCGCCATCAGTTCCGGATTTTCCAGATCTTTCGCACTGATCTGCACACTGCCGACCTTGGATCGCGCCTCGGTTACCTGAGTCAGCACTGCGCGTTCATTGACCATGTAGGCATTCACCGAATTGACCAACTTGGGCACCAGCTCGGCGCGGCGCTCGTACTGGTTCAGGGTCTGCGACCAGGCCGTTTTTACCTGCTCGTCCAGGCGCTGGATATCGTTATAGCCGCAGCCTGCCAGCAAGACCGACAGGCAAGGCAGCAATACAAGCAATAAGAGTCGTTTCATTAACGCGAGTCCGGGAAAGATAATATCCGGATTACAACAGTTTGAAGCTGCATTGCCAATATGCCCGATGCCCGACGATTCCTTTTCCCAGATGCCGGCCAACTACGCTACAATAGTAAGTTGTGCGCCGCACCAGTCAGCGCGCTGTCTGCAAGCCATTCTGGTCTTGCCTTTAGCTTTTTGCTATCAACTTCTTTTATCGTCTGCCTAGATTGGTATCTCTCAACTCGAGCGATAGGCTGTCGCTGGAGTTATTTCTTGACTACCCAAATTCCCTTTGCCGCCCTTGGGCTGGCAGAACCCCTTTTGCGTGCTGTCGCCGATACCGGTTACGAGTACCCCACCCCCATTCAGGCACAAGCCATACCGCAAGTCATCAAGGGCGGCGACCTGCTGGCCGCCGCACAGACCGGTACCGGCAAGACCGCCGGCTTCACGCTGCCCATCTTGCACCGCCTGCTGCAAAACCCCGTACAGGGCCGTAAGCCCGGCCAGCCGCGCGTACTGATTCTGACCCCAACCCGTGAGCTGACCGCTCAAGTTGAAGAGTCGGTGCGCACCTATGGCCAGCACACGTCCGTGCGCTCCATGGTGATGTTCGGCGGCGTCAACATCAATCCGCAGATCAGCGCCCTGCGCAAGCCGCTGGACATCCTGGTTGCCACCCCCGGCCGCCTGCTCGATCACGCGCAACAGAAAACCGTGGATCTTTCGGGCGTGGAAATCCTGGTACTGGACGAAGCTGACCGCATGCTGGACATGGGTTTCATCCGCGATATTCGGCGCATTCTTGCGCTGCTGCCCAAGAAGCGCCAGAACCTGCTGTTCTCGGCCACGTTCTCGGACGAAATCCGCGAACTGTCCAAAGGCGTGCTGACCGACCCCATCGAGATCTCGGTGGCCCGCCGCAACACGGCCTCGGAGCTGGTCGCCCAAAGCATGGTACTGACCGAGCAAGCCCACAAGCGTGACCTGCTCAGCTACATCATCCGCGAAAGCGGATGGCATCAAGTCCTGGTGTTCACCCGCACCAAGCACGGCGCGAACCGGCTGGCCGAAAAGCTGGTCAAAGACGGCCTGGCGGCCGCCGCAATCCATGGAAACAAAAGCCAGGCGGCGCGCACCCGCGCCCTGGCCGGCTTCAAGGACGGCAAGGTCGCCGTGCTGGTCGCCACCGACATCGCCGCGCGTGGCATCGATATCGATCACCTGCCGCATGTGGTGAACTTCGAGCTGCCCAACGTGCCCGAAGACTATGTGCATCGCATCGGCCGCACGGGCCGCGCCGGCAGCACCGGGTCGGCCATGTCGCTGGTCGACCGATCCGAGATCAAGCTGCTTACCGCCATCGAGAAACTGATCAAACGCCCCATCGAGCGCACCACCGTCGAAGGCTGGTCGCCCGATATGGTCAAGCCCGAACCGGCCCACGTTCGCGATCATGACGACGAGCGCCCCGCACGCCGCAATAATGCACCCCGCAGAAACAGTGCGGGCGGCCGTCCGGCCCCCAAGGCCGGCGGTCGACCAGGAGAGGCCCGCCGCTCAAGCAATGCCGGCCGCAAGCCCGCCGGCCAGCAGGGCTCCGGCCAGGCACGCCAACATACCGCCTCCACAGGCGGGGCCGGCAAGCCGCGCGCCGCGTTGCTGGGCAAATAAAGCGTACTATTTCAGCCTCTTTCAATCACTGCCAACGACCATGTCCCTGTCTACCTGGCTTGCCTTCTTCGCCGCTTCCTGGGCCATTTCCTTCTCGCCCGGGCCCGGCGCGATTTCGGCCATGGCCTCGGGGCTGAAGTACGGCTTCAGGCGCGGATACTGGACCACCCTGGGCCTTATCCTGGGCATATTGATTCAGTTCATGATTGTGGCAGTGGGGCTGGGCGCCCTGCTGGCTGCCTCGGAAATGGCGTTTAGCCTGGTCAAGTGGTTGGGCGTTTTTTACCTGATCTACCTGGGCTGGAAACAGTTTCGCACGGACGCGGCGCCAGTTGCCGTAGAGTCCAACGACCCGACGCACTTCAGGGCGCGCGACTTGATCGTGCGCGGCTGCCTGATCAATATCACCAACCCAAAGGGAACCGTCTTCTTGTTGGCGGTCGTGCCGCAATTCCTGGACTTATCCCGGCCATTGCCGCTGCAGTACGCAGCCATAGCGGCCACCCTTTGCTTTACCGACCTGGTCGCCATGGGGTGCTATACCTCACTTGCCGCGCGCATCCTCAAGCTGCTGCGCAGCCCTCGTCATATCCGTTGGCTCAATCGCGGCTTTGGCGCCATGTTCATCCTGGCCGGCACAGTGCTGGCTTCGTTCAGTCACCATAAATAAAGCCTAGTTCCGGATAGCCAGGCGGCCTCTGGCACCCAAAACGACACGCGCTAAAATCACGTCATGAGCATTACCCAAGAAGTCGCACGGCGACGCACATTTGCTATTATTTCCCACCCCGACGCGGGCAAGACGACGCTCACCGAGAAGCTACTGCTGTTTGCAGGCGCCATCCAGATCGCCGGCAGCGTAAAGGCCCGCAAGGCCAGCCGCCACGCCTCGTCCGACTGGATGGAAATCGAAAAGCAACGAGGCATTTCGGTTGCCTCGTCGGTCATGCAGATGGAGTACCGCGATTGCGTGATCAACCTGCTGGACACCCCGGGGCACCAGGACTTTTCCGAAGATACCTATCGCGTGCTGACAGCCGTGGACGCCGCGCTGATGGTGATCGACGCCGCCAACGGCGTCGAGCCGCAAACCATACGCCTGCTGCAAGTCTGCCGCGCGCGCAACACCCCCATCATCACGTTCATCAACAAACTGGACCGCGAGGTGCAGGAACCGTTGAACCTGCTCTCCGAGATCGAATCGCATCTGGGCATGGATGCCGTGCCTTTTTCATGGCCGGTAGGCATGGGCCGCTCGTTCGGCGGTGTCTTCGACATACGCCGAAACCGTATGCGGGTTTTCCGGGCCGGCCAGGAAAAGCGCGGCGACCAGGACGAGCTGATCGATGGCCTGGACAACCCGGCCATCGCGCAACGCTTTGGCGATGCTTTCGTGAAAGCCAACGAAGAAATCGAGTTGATCAACGCTGCCGCGCCTGAATTCGACCACGCCGCCTTCCTGGCCGGCAAGCAGACCCCCGTATTTTTCGGATCGGCCATCAATAACTTCGGCGTACAGGAAGTGCTGGACGCACTGGTCGACCTGGCGCCCAAGCCCGGCCCGCGCCATGCCTTGCAACGCGAAGTGCAACCCGACGAGCCCAAGTTCAGTGGTGTCGTATTCAAAGTCCAGGCCAATATGGACCCTGCTCATCGGGACCGCGTGGCCTTTGTGCGTGTCAGCTCCGGACGCTTCGACCGGGGCATGCGCCTGAAAGTAGCGCGTACCGGCAAGGAAATGCGGCCGAATAATGTCGTGTCCTTCCTGTCGCAGCGCCGCGAACTGCTGGACGAAGCCTATGCCGGCGACATCATCGGCATACCCAATCATGGCGTGCTGCAGCTGGGCGATGTCTTGACCGAAGGCGAGAGCCTGCAGTTCACCGGCCTGCCCTTCTTTGCACCCGAGCTGTTTCAGGCAGTCGAGGTCAAGGATCCGCTGCGCACCAAGCAACTGCGCGTGGGCCTTACCCAATTGGGCGAGGAAGGGGCCATCCAGGTATTTCGCCCCGAAGTGGCCGGCGGTTCTCTTTTGCTGGGCGCCGTGGGTCAATTGCAGTTCGAGGTCGTCGCCCACAGGCTCAAGACCGAGTACGGCGTCGAAGCCCGCCTGATGCCTTCGCGTTACAACATGGCACGTTGGTTTACAGCCGAAGACCCCAAGATTTTGCGAAAATTCATGAATACCAATGCCGCGAACATCGCCTATGATGTGGTCGATGCCGCCGCCTTCCTGGCAAGCTCGCCGGCGCAATTGCGCGTGGCGCAAGAGCTGTATCCCGGCATTGAATTTCACGCCATGCGCGAACACGGAGGTCAGGTTTTTGGGCAGAATGCATAAGCGGCGCTACGGCCTGCGATTTTTCGCCATGCTGTCCAGCATATATACTGGGCATCCTTTTCCAGACAGAAGGTAACCATGTCCTGGCGATTCATTTTTGCAATATTGGTGCTGGCGGCAGGCGCATCCGCCTGGGGCGGCTTGCGTCTGGGCGACTGGCTGGTGGCTCACGGCCCGGTAGCGCCCGCCCTGCCCGAACACCCCGAACTTTCCGAAGTACCCGTGCTGGACGCCAACGGCCTGCCCTACGTGGCGCAGCCCCCCCAGCCACTGCTTAACGGACAACAGGGCGTGCCCGAGGCACCCACCGCCATTGCATGGGAAATTCCAGAACAATCGCTGGATGACACTACATCGAATCAGACTATCGCCGTGGCAACCACGCCTATTACCATGGTCGAGGCCGAGCTTATTGCCCAGGCCGGCAAGACAATGCCCAGTTTGCACGGCATCGCCGATGTAAGCGGCCTTGGGCTTGGCGCTGCTCCGGCAGGCCAGAATGCCCCTTTGCAACCCATAGAGGTTGCACCGGTACCTCCGCCCCCGACTCCGACAACGGCAGCAAACACACAGGCTTGGCAAGCCAGCTTGCGCCAAGACCTGCAGGCTTGCAGTGCCCAAAGCTTTTTCGATCGCCCCAGTTGCGCCTGGACGGCACGCAACAAGTACTGTGAACCCAACAATGCCTGGGGCCGGGTGCGCGACTGCCCTGCCAAGTCGTTTTAAGCGCCGCACAAGTCCGGCGGCGCAGCGCAACTTAGCTTAATTCACCCATCTGGGACTGCAAATAATTTTGTAGTCCCACCTTCTCTACAAGCTCCATCTGCGTTTCCAGCCAGTCGATGTGCTCTTCGGTATCGTTCAAAATGTCCTGGAACAGATCGCGCGACACGAAATCGCGTACCGATTCGCAATAGGCCATGGCCTCTTTGACCGTCACCTGGGCGGCCGATTCCAGCTTGTGATCACAGGACAGGATCTCGGGAACGTCTTCGCCTATCATCAATTTGTGCAGATCTTGCAGGTTGGGCAAGCCATCCAGCATGAAAATACGTTCGATCAGGCGGTCGGCGTGCTTCATTTCGCCAATCGACTCATCGTACTCATGCTTACCAAGCTTGTCGAAACCCCAATGATTCAGCATGCGGGCATGCAGGAAATACTGATTGATAGCGGTCAGCTCGTTCTTTAGCTGTGCATTCAAGTGCTTGATAACGGTAGTGTCGCCTTTCATGGCCGTGCTCCTGAAAATAGGTGTAGGTCGATTAGTCATCGACGCAGGCTGGGTGCCAGTGCAGTCTTGCTCGACCATAAGGCTACCATGTCGATATGCCTTTTTCAGCCACTTCGGCGCGCAACAATCCAGGGCTGCCGGTATGGGAAGCCACTGGCTGAGAACAATAATGAATTGGTTTATTAGTACCGTTCCTGCCTAAAAATCCCAGGCATGCAGGAAGCACCTACACCCCGCCGATCATAAAAGGCAATTTAGGGTGTGGAAACAGGACGGTTCAGGAAAGGTTTCGGCTGGCGATTACCAGTCGGGATAAGGCACAGTATTTTGTTACTGAATGAATCAAGCGCGGCGAATCGCGACTTCGACCATGCCGGTACCGACGAGCAGTTCGGCGTCGTTGGCGGCATCGGACACCAGCGTACCCGCTTCATGGCGCGAAGAAGCCTGACCGGCATAGCGGCCACCCGGTAGATACTCGGTAGCCGTTTCGGCACAGCAACCGCAACATGCCGCCACCCCAAGCTGCCCTTGCAAATCGGACAGGGTGGTGGCGCCTTCGGCTACGGCCGCCTGAACTTGCCGTTCAGTGATAGCATTACAGATACAAATGAACATGAGAATAATTATCATCCAATATAGATGAAAAATCAAATTATTTTCAATGCAATAAAACCGATCCCCGTGCATCGTCCGAAATTCGCAACGCTAGCCCAATAACAGGAGCACACCACAAGCAGGAAATTCGTCAGCGACGATCCAGCGCCGCGCGCGCCTTACGCAGAATCGCCGGCTCGATGCCGGCTGCCTCGCGGTACTTGGCCACCGTGCGGCGGGCAATGACCACGCCCTGTTCGGCTAGCCGGACCGCTATTTGGTTGTCGGACAAGGGTTTTGCGCCGGATTCATCGGCCACAAGGTTCATGATCAGCGAGCGTACGGCAGTGGCCGAGGTGGACTGGCCATCATCGGTCTGCAGCGCAGCGCCGAAAAATCGTTTCAGCTCGATCACGCCCCAGGGAGTTTGCGCATACTTCTGCTTGGTGGCCCGCGAGACGGTGGACTCGTGCAGCTGAAGTTCCTGGGCGATGTCGCGCAGCAACAGCGGCCGCATGGCTTGAATACCATGCTCGAAAAACTCTTGCTGCCTATCGACGATGGCCTGAGCCACGCGCAAGACCGTGACGAAGCGCTGACTTACGCTTCTGATCAGCCCATGCGCCTGCGCAAGCTGGTTCTGCATGGCAGGCGCCGCCGGCGCTTTGCTCAGGAGGTCTTCGTAGATCGTGTTGATGCGCAAGCGCGGCATGATGCTTGGGTTGATCCTGGCCACCCAGCGGCGGCCGGCCTTGCTCACCAGTACATCGGGCGTAATGTAATCGGCCACCGAACCGGCCCAGTCGCGCGCCGGCTTGGGCTCGAGCTGCAGCAGCACGGCATGCGCAGACCGCAAGACCGATGGATCGCAAGAAAGGGCGTCGCGCAGCTTGATCAGGTTGCCCGTGGCCAGCAAGCCCAGATGGTGACGGGCGATGTCGCACGCACAATCCAGAACGTCAGCCGGTATCGCATCCGATGCCGCGCGTAGATAATCCAATTGCAGGCACAGGCATTCGCTGAGCGACCGCGCGCCCACTCCCGGAGGGTCGAACGACTGCAACAGACGCAAGGCGGCGTGCAGCTCATCGGGCTCGATCACCAGCTCCTGCGGCAAGCAGGCCAGGATGTCGTCGAGCGCAGTCGGCAAATAGCCGTTTTCGTCCAATTCCTGGATCAATAAAGTGATCAGGGCGCAGTCGCGCGGCTGGGCGCGCGTCAGGCGCAACTGCTCTTGCAAATGGTCCTGCAAGGTTGCAGCCAGCGCGGCCTCCGGCCGGGTGGGCTCATCGTCCGCATTGGCGTTGCCGGCACGATTGGAGGCACCCAGCGTCATCCAACGATCGTCCTGGGCCTGCTCTTCGTCGGCTACCGCATCCTGTGCATTGATGTCATACTCTTCCTCGCGTTCGAGCAAAGGATTGTCGAGCAGGGCCTGCGCCACCTCCAGCTCCAGCTCGTGCGTCGACAGCTGCAGAAATCGTATCGATTGCTGCAGTGCAGGGGTCAGCGCCAATTGCTGGTGCTGGCGAAGCTCTAATGATTGACGCGATTGCATTTTAAAATACGTAGTATGAAACCAAATTCTTTGCAAACACAGCCCACCCGCCAGGACCACACCCTGCTGCGCAATACTTTGCTCAAACTGACCGCCATACAAAAAATTGTGTGTGCGCTGGTCGTGGTGGCGGTGGCCCTGGTCTGGTACAACTTACTTAATCGGCTCGTGGCATTCGGCCAAGGCATCGACTACGAAGGCCTGCATGCACTGGGCGTGAAGGCGGTGTCGCTACTGAAACAGTACAACCCCTTTTTCTGGTGGGCGGTCGTAGCGCTATGCACGCTCATTATTGCCTATTTTCTATATGGCATCGTGCGTAGCGCCGCGCGCCGCACTCGCGCCAAGATGGTCGGCGAAGCAACCATCCAGATGCTGGCCGGCCAGTTGTCCGAGCCGGCCAAAGAGGTTTTGCGTTGGTCCTGGCAAGACCGCCGCGAACCCGTCACCGTGGGTGATTTACAACGCGCCGCCGCCGAATTGCGCAGCGGCCGGGCCGCGAAAATTGCGCTGGCACGACGGCAGGCCGCCCTGCTCGATACCGCGCAGGGCGATGCCGGGAAGCAATAAAAACTTGCCAACAGCCAAAAAATATGGTTGACTAGCGCTATGCATCCCGAACACGCATCCCTCTTTAATGCCCACGCCAGCAGCCACGCTGCCGGTGGTGCATTACGTGTTCCGCGTAATTGCTTACGCGCGCGCCTGCTGTCCTCGCTAGCCCTATCGCTACTGCTACCGATCGGTTGCCGGACCTAGCGTCGCGTGGTAGTTCGGCAGCCTGTTATCCGCCACACCCCCATCCAACACCGTCATTGAATTTTCAAGAGCTCGCCTACCGAGGCTCCGGTGATTGCGACCAGCCTATTCCGTTATAAAGGTGTACCCATGATCTCCAGCCCGTCCGATAAATATCGTCCGTTCGTACCCTTCGCGCGCGACTTCTCCGAACGCACCTGGCCCAGCAAGCGCATTACGCACCCACCCATCTGGATGAGCACCGACCTGCGCGACGGCAACCAGTCCCTGATCGAACCCATGAGCGTCGAACGTAAACTGCGCTTCTTCGAGCAACTGGTCAAGATCGGTTTCAAGGAAATTGAAGTCGGTTTTCCATCGGCTTCGCAAACCGACTTC
>DATCYE010000212.1:0-6739 GCA_036570485.1 Pusillimonas sp.
ATGGCTTCCGAGCGCGGCAAGTGGATGCCGCAATGGGCGCAGCGCACCATGGGTTCCGAGTGCTGCACGGGTGGCGCCTTGCTGCGCGGCGCCTGCTTGGGGCGCGAGGCCGCCATTCTCGATTGCGCGCTTTGCCGCGCAATAACGCGGGCAATGATCAGGCCCACTATGATCAGTATGACCCAGCTTAATACTTTTCCCACATTAGCCTCGTTGCAGAAGAACGTGAAGCACGAAACGGCTGCCGGTATAGGCCAGCAGTAAAAATACGAATCCCACCAGCGTCCAGCGCAGGGCGATGCGGCCACGCCAGCCGCGAATATGGCGCCCGATCAGCAATCCGCCGAATGTCAGCCAGGACAGTAAGGTGAAGATGGTTTTGTGGTCCAGCGGAAAAGGGATGCCCAGCAGCCGCATTGACACGATGGCGCCCGATATGACGGCCAGCGTCAGCACCACGAAACCGATCCAGATAAGCCGGAACAACAGATGTTCCTGTACCAGCAGCGGCGGCATGGAATCGAGCGCGCGTGAAATGAAGTTGCTGTGCGCGACCTGTGTGACGGGCCGGTGCAGGTGGCGGTCGAGGGCGGTCATCAGGATGGCGTGCAGGGCTGCCACGGTAATCAGGCCGTAGGCGCCCAGGGCGATAAGCAGGTGAAGTCTTAGCCAGTCGTTGCCGGCGTGCGCAATGGCGTGAGTGGCGGGGAAAATCGCGCTAAGGACGCACACGGCGGCGACCACAGGCAGTAGAATAAGCAGCAGGGGGTCGATTCGAACCAGCAGGCTTTCCAGCCAGAACACGATCATGCCCAGCCAGATCGCCGCCGACACCGCCACCATGATGCCCAGATGCAGGCTCTGGCCGGCCAGGATGGACTGCTGCAGCGCTATGCCGTGAAGAATGATGGCGCTAAGCAGGCAAATGCGCCCGACCCGTCCGGCCCGGGCTTGCGCGCCGCCATGCGACAGGGGGCGCCACAGGGAAACGGCTAAAATTGCATATGCAATAGCGGCGAGCGAGTGAAATACAATGCCTGCAGACATAAACCCCTGAATTCTGGTTGGATCGTGCAGGGCATAATGCCCCGCGACACCTATTTTAGTCCGTATCCCGGAACATTCACTAGTTTAAGCGAAACCACTGTAATGCTTGATAACCTGACCCAACGCCTGTCGCGTGTCGTAAAGACCATGCGCGGGGAAGCCCGGCTGACCGAAGCCAATACCCAGGACATGCTGCGCGAAGTGCGCATGGCTTTGCTCGAGGCCGATGTCTCGTTGCCCGTCGTGCGCGATTTCGTCGCCCGCGTCAAGGAACGCGCGCTGGGCCAGGAGGTGGCGGGCAGCCTCAATCCGGGGCAGGCCCTGGTCGGTGTGGTGCACAAGGAACTGACCGCCCTCATGGGCGAAGACCTGGGCGCCGAGGCCGGCGAACTGTCGCTGGCCATGCAGCCGCCGGCCATTGTGCTGATGGCCGGCCTTCAGGGCGCGGGGAAAACCACCACCACCGGCAAGCTGGCCAAGTGGCTGGCCGAAGGCGGCCATGTCCAGCATGGCCGCAAGACCGGCAAGAAAAAAGTCCTGGTGGTCAGCGCCGACGTGTATCGTCCCGCCGCCATCGATCAGTTGAAAACCGTGGCGGCACAGGCGGGGGTCGATTTCTTTCCGTCCGATGGCTCGCAAAAACCCGAAGCCATCGCCGCCGCCGCGCTCGATCACGCCAAGCGCCATCATTTCGACGTGCTTATCGTCGATACGGCCGGCCGCCTGGGCATCGATGAAGCCATGATGCGCGAGATCCGCGCGCTGTACGATCTGCTGAGCCCGATCGAGACCTTGTTCGTGGTCGATGCGATGCAGGGGCAGGATGCCGTGAACGTGGCCAAGGCCTTTGCCGATGCGCTGCCCCTGACCGGTGTCGTGCTGACCAAGCTCGATGGCGATGCCCGGGGCGGGGCGGCCCTGTCGGTGCGCCATGTTACGGGCAAACCGCTGAAATTCGTGGGTCTGTCCGAAAAGCTCGACGGTCTTGAACCGTTCTACCCCGAGCGCATGGCGCAGCGCGTGCTGGGCATGGGCGATATCGTGTCGCTGGTCGAGCAAGCGCAAAAGAACATAGACGTGGCCGAGGCGCAGAAGCTGGCCACGCGGCTCAAATCCGGCAACAAATTCGACCTGAACGATTTTCGCGATCAGTTGCAGCAGGTCAAGAAAATGGGCGACATGGGCTCATTGCTGGAAAAGCTGCCATCCCAGTTCGCCCAGGCGGCGGGCCAATTGCAGGGCGGCCAGGCCGACAAGCAGTTGCGTCGTACGGAAGGCATCCTGAATTCCATGACGCCGCTGGAACGCGCCAAGCCCGCGCTGCTCAAAGCATCGCGCAAGCGCCGTATCGCCATGGGCGCCGGCGTGCCGGACCAGGAGGTCAACCGGATGCTTGCCCAGTTCGACCAGATGCAGGGCATGATGAAAAAAATGAAAAAAGGCGGCATGGCCAAGATGATGCGCGCCATGGGCGGCATGAAAGGCATGGGCCGCGGCGGCTTCGGCGGCATGCGTTAGTGCCCCGTGCGGCTGCTTAACTTCGGCACTGGTACGCGCTGCCTCCTTGTAGAACCTTGCGATAGCAAAGGCTGCCGCCGCAATTTGGAAAGCCCGCGCCCTTATCGGCTGAATTTATCGGTGGCGGCCAGCAGCTCGGTCAGGATGCCGGGTTCGTCGAATGCGTGCCCGGCGTCGTCCACCAGATAGAATTCCGCCTGCGGCCAGGCCTTGTGCAGTTCCCATGCGCTGCGCGCGGGCGTGCACACATCGTAGCGTCCCTGAATGATGGTGCCCGGAATATCGCGCAGTTTATGCGCGTCGCGTAATAACTGTCCTTCTTCCATGAAGCCGCCGTTGACGAAGTAATGGTTTTCGATACGGGCGAAGGCCAGCGCCAAATCGTCTTGTGCGTGGGACTGCTGGTGCGTCGTGCTGGGCAGTAGCGTGATGGTCCGGCTTTCCCATTGGGTCCATGCGTGGGCAGCTTTCAATTGCTCCTTTTTGACGGACGAGGTCAGACGCTTGTGGTAAGCCGTGATCAGGTCGCCGCGTTCGACCGCGGGGATGGGCGCCACGTATTCCTCCCATAAATCGGGGAAAAGCCAGGACGCCCCTTCCTGGTAGAACCACAACAGCTCATCGCGCCGCAGCGTGAAGACCCCGCGCACGATCAGTTCGCTGACGCGTTCGGTATGCGTCTGCGAGTAGGCCAGTGCCAGTGTCGACCCCCACGATCCGCCGAAAATCAGGCATTGCTCGGCATCCAGGACCTCGGTGCGCAGGCGCTCCATGTCGGCCACCAGATCCCATGTGGTGTTGTTCTCCAGGCTTGCGTGCGGGGTCGAACGCCCGCAGCCGCGCTGGTCGAAAAGAAGCACGTTGTAGCGCTCCGGGTTGAAAAGCCGCCGATGCACGGCCGAGCACCCGCCTCCCGGCCCGCCATGCAGGAACATGGCCGGCTTGCCCGCCGGATTTCCGCAAAGTTCCCAGTAGACCTGGTGGCCGTCTTCGGTGTTCAGGAAACCCTGTTGGTAGGGTTCGATCTCGGGGTACATGGCGCTTTCCTCGCGAATGATTGGACTTGAACTTGCGGGTGATTGGGCATCAGTGTATCTGGCGTGTCAGGGCAACGGTTCGGCGCGTGTGAAAATCAGGTCGAAAACCGAATGCCCCAGTTTGATTCCGCGAGTCTCGAACTTGGTTTGCGGGCGGTAGTCGGGCCTTGGCGCGTACCCGTCGCAGGTATTGCGCAGCAAGGGTTCGGCGTCAAGCACGGACAGCATCTGCTCGGCGTAGTTTTCCCAATCGGTGGCGCAGTGCAGATAGCCTCCCGGCGCGATGCGTGCGGCCAGCGCCG
This sequence comes from Pusillimonas sp., assembly GCA_036570485.1. Classification (GTDB taxonomy): domain Bacteria; phylum Pseudomonadota; class Gammaproteobacteria; order Burkholderiales; family Burkholderiaceae_B. Next base: position 3,905 of record DATCYE010000212.1, read on the forward strand.
CGACAAGCGCAGGCTGTATCAACCGACGCTTGTGGTGGCGCGCCTTGGGCCAGGGATCGGGAAAATAGACATGCACTCCCGCCAGCGAATCGAGCGGGATCATGTCGCGCAATACTTCCACGGCATCGTGCTGGATGATGCGGATGTTTTGCAGGCCCGACTGCTCGATGCGTTTCAGCAGCCCGCCCACGCCGGCATTGAACACTTCCACGCCCAGGAAATTGTCGCCGGGGCGCGCCAGCGCGATTTTCTCGGTGGTCTCGCCCATGCCGAAGCCGATTTCCAGCACGGTGGGCGCGCTGCGCCCAAAAGCCAGGGAGAAATCAAGCGGCCCGGGTCGGTAGGCAATGGCCCATTGCGGCATCAGGCGATCCAGCGCTTCTTTTTGTCCAGGCGTGATATGGCTGCGGCGGTGCACAAAGCTGCGGATGTGGCCATGAAGAGGCGCGGCGTCCGGCCCCGTGGCCTGCCCGGCGGCTTCGCCCTGGAGGCGGTCTAAGTCGGTAGTCATAAGCGTAATTGTAGCGATTATGGTGTGCCGTTCCACGCGGAAAACACGTGGCACTATACGCTATAATGCGTGCTTCGCGGCACAGTGAGCATGTGCACGCGGCCCAGGGCGGGTGTGGTTCAATGGTAGAACGCGAGCTTCCCAAGCGTGCGACAAGTAAGTCGCGTAGGTAACTAGCCTACTCACGACCTTAACAGTGAGAAGAGTAGTATTTGAAGAGGTATGTCGCGTAAGGCGGCACTACTTGGCGGTTGGTAACCCGAAAGGAGCCTGTCCGTCTGCGCAGCGAAAGCTGTATTTGCAATCGTAGAATGGGCCGAAATGGCCTGATCCTACGTGGGGTTCAGGCCCCAGTAACATAGGGGTAGTGCGCCGCCGGTAATGGCGGGGCGCGAGGTGCTCTGACTCTGATGCAAGTACGGAACTTGGTAAATCCTATGAAGTGTCTGGTCATGATGCGCTTCCTGATGTACTGTTCCTGTAGGGAACAAACACGGGGGCGTACATGAGCAAGAATTATTTATCGTTTCGAAAAGAGGTCTTGTTATGAATAGCCCTGTTTTCGCCCTGACACTGGCATTTGTTTTGCTAGCGTCAGTCGGGGGAATAACTCTTTTCTTTGGCAGTGATTACGCGCAAAGAAAATGGAACCCGGATGGGAAATAGCACTTGCACCGGTCGGTAAGTTTCGACTGTGCAAGTTCCGGACAAGGAGGCCCGCACGGGTCTCTGATACCTCATGCGACAAGTAAACCGCGCAGGTAACTATTCCACTCACAACCTCAATAGTGAACGGAGTATTACTTGAAGGAGTGCGCCGCAATGCGGTGTGGCCTGGCGGCTGGCAACTCGAAAGAGGGCCTGTCCACCTACGCAGCGAAAGCTGTATTTGTAATTGTAGAACTGGTCGAAACGGCCTGATTCTACCTGGGGTTCAGCCCCCGGTAGCCTAGGAGCAGTGCGTCGCTGGTAACGGCGGGGTGCGAAGCGCTCTGACAATGTAATCACCTCTCGGGGTACGCAATGCCCCGCGAGGGGCTTGGCGTGATTCTGGTAGTTGCAAACCGGATGAGATGCTAGGCTGGGTTGTATGGTCAACGGAAGTGAACCACAAATAAACGTCGTGAAGCTTCATGGAGCCAAAGCAGCTTGTAGTATCGGGCTCTGGCCAAAATGGCATGTGACTGGTTATCCGCGTGCTTGGTGCGGATACGCTGACATACGGTCACCGGCGAAAGTGTGGGACCTAACCAACTCTGTTGCAAATACGGAACTTGGTAAACCCAATGAAGTGTCTGGTTGTGGTGGGCTTCTTGTACTATTCCTTCTAGGAGTCAAAGACAGGAGGCGCAAATGAGCCTGGTAACGGGTCTTGGTGTGGGATTAACCTTTTTGGTTCTTGGTGCGGGCGGTCTCACCGTTTTCATCTTGTTCCTGCGCAATCGCTACGAAGGCAAGTAACACCTGCGTCGTCGGCGTGCCGGCTTCGCAGACCCAGACAAGGAACCTCGCAAGGGCTTCTGATACTTCAGTGGGTAGAGGATCACGGAAAAAGCGAATGCTGGCCTGTAATGGGTCAGATAGGGGATGAAACATGCCCTGACGTGAAAGCGTGCAGACTTCCGTGTGGTGACCTGTCGCAAGACAGGCCTTGTAATCTGTTCCCGAAGGGGCGATAATGCTCACCCCTTCGGGGGTAAGTGTCGTCCATCCTTCTGGGACGGGCGGGTGTATCTCAATGGTAGAGAAGCAGCTTCCCAAGCTGATGACGAGGGTTCGATTCCCTTCACCCGCTCCATTCAACCGGAGGTTGATATGGACGCAATCCTTCCAGATTGTGATGTTGCCTCCGCAACTTGGTACTCATGGCATGGTATTCCATGGCAGTCGGTGCACAAAGTTGTTGCAAGGTTACAGGCACGCATTGCGAAGGCAGCGAAAGCAGGCGAGTGGCGCAAAGTCCGCTCACTGCAACGGCTCCTGACCAAATCCACCAGCGCAAAAGCGTTGGCCGTGAAACGGGTTACGGAGAACCGAGGACGGAAAACTCCAGGCGTAGACCGCCAGACATGGAGTACACCGGCAGACAAATGGGCAGCCACGAACGACCTTTCCAGCAAAGGCTATCGTCCTCGACCCCTGCGTCGTATCTACATTCCGAAAGCGAATGGTGGCAAACGCCCCTTGGGCATCCCCACTATGCGCGATCGGGCCATGCAAGCGCTACATCTTCTGGCGCTTGACCCCGTAGCCGAAACAACCGGCGATGGAGACTCCTACGGCTTCCGGCGCGAACGCGCCACAGCCGATGCTATCGAACAGGT
>DATCYE010000213.1:0-6030 GCA_036570485.1 Pusillimonas sp.
GCCGGTGTCCGCCAAAGATAAATACACCTTTCCGGTCGATAAGCTGAAATCCCAAGTCGATGTCCTGCGCTTTGCGGCAATGCTGGAAAAAGGTGCCGTTAGTGCATATTTGGGCGCGGTGCCTGTGTTCGACAATCGCGACCTGGCCAAAGCAGCGGCCAGTATTTTGGGTGACGAAGCCATGCATTGGGCGGTATTGCGCAACGCCCTTGGCGAGCCGCCCGTACCGTCGGCCTTTATGTCATGAAGACCAATGCATGGCTAGCCGGGCTGACCTGTGGCTTGTCTTTATGGGCGGCAGGCGCGGCGCCGGCCGCATGGGCGGTTTCGCCCGGCGATGCGATTCGGGGCGAAGCCGTGTATTCGCGCTGCCTGGCCTGCCATGCACTGGCCTATGACCGCACCGGGCCCAGGCATTGCGGCCTGTTCGGCCGGCAGGCAGGTACGGTGCCGGGCTTTGCATACAGCGAAGCGATGCGTGACTCGAAAATCGTCTGGGATGAAAAAACCCTGAATCTGTTTCTGCAGAATCCTATGAAAGCGGTTCCTGGCACATCTATGGGTTATGCCGGTATTGCCGACCCACAGGAACGCGCCGATTTGATCGCCTACCTGAAGAAGGAAAACGCCTCGGCCGACTGCAAGGGTAAATAAGCAAGCCCTAGGTGGGTATCTCCACCACTAAATTGGGATTGAAATTTACGTTTTCATTGACGCCGTCCCGGGCATAGCCGCGCGGGTTGCAAATAACCCGCGTGCCGGCTACCTGATAATCGAAGCTGTCGTGTGTGTGCCCGTGTATCCACAGGGCAGCGCGGCTTGCATCCATCAGATATTCGCTATTGGAAACGAAGCAGGTATTGATCAGGGAACCTTCGTAGCGCGGATGTATGCTGCGCGGCGATGGGGCATGATGGGTGATGACCACGGTGGGGCCGTCGAAGGGCATATCCAGTTTGTGCTTGAGCCATGCGCGGTTCGCGTCGAACAGGGCTTCGAGTTCCGGCGGGGCCAGATTGCTTCCTGGAATGGTGTCGGACTGTATGCGGACGAAGTCGCGTATAAAGCCCAATGCCTGTTCAATGGCCTGTTCGCGGGGCTTGGCACCGTACAGATTGAAATCGTTCCAGAGCGTGCTGCCCAGAAAGCGGACGCCATGCAGCACGATTTCGTCGTTATCAAGAATGTGTACGGACGTTCCTTGAGCCAATTGCCTTAATTGTTGCACGGTGGCGCCTAAAGCGCCGCCATAGAATTCGTGGTTGCCCGGAACATAAAGCACTGGCTTGGAAAAGTTACTGGCCCATGCAATGGCTTCCCGAGGCCTGGCGATGTCTCCGGCCAGCACCACGATGTCGGCTTGTGTCTCGGGTAGCGGCAGGCCGGCCTGACCAAGATGCAGGTCGGAAAGTATGTTCAGCCGGACGCCACCCGGTCCGGATTGTATTGTTGATTTGACAGCATTTTCAAAACCGGCCATAATCTCGCTCTTCGGTTGGGTCGTTAGCTCAGTTGGTAGAGCACCGGACTTTTAATCCGTTGGTCGCGCGTTCGAGCCGCGCACGACCCACCAACCCGATTTTTAAAAAAACCAGCCCCTGGGCTGGTTTTTTTATGGGTGTTTTTGGGGCGCTTGGGCCTTTCGCTACGCAGCTTTACTATACCGCTTTTAAGCCTGGATTTAACTGACTGCCGTAGCCGCGCCGCCCTACATTATTTTTTGTGTGTTCTATATAGCTTTAAACTATTAAAACCACAGAATACACCCACTACAGTTATGTTAAATTGTGACGCTATCGTGGTGAACCAGCGCAGCTACCTTTTTTCATCAAAACTCGTATTTTGATCCGCCTAGAAAATATCCGTAAAACCTATGAGTCCCCGGGGCGCGTTTCGCATGCGCTGGCCGGGGTGGACCTGCATATCCGGCAGGGCGAGATATTTGGCATTATCGGTCGCTCGGGTGCTGGTAAAAGCACCCTGATCCGCATGCTCAACCTGCTGGAGCGGCCAACGCAAGGTACGGTCTGGGTGCGCGACCAGGACATCACCCGATTCAACGATACGCAATTGCGGCAGTTCCGGCATGGCGTAGGCATGGTGTTTCAGCACTTCAATCTGCTGCGTTCGCGCACGGTGCTGGACAATGTCTGCTTTCCTCTTAAGCTGGCAGGCATGGGACGCAGCGCAAGGCTCGAACGCGCCCACGAGGTGCTTGCCCTGGTCGGGCTGACCGAACACGCCGCCAAGTATCCGCGCCAGTTGTCCGGCGGTCAGCAGCAGCGGGTGGGAATTGCTCGGGCGCTTGCCAACCGGCCCCAGATATTATTGTGCGACGAGGCAACCTCGGCGCTGGATCCGGAAACGACGCAATCCATATTGCGCTTGCTGCTGGACATCAACAAACGCCTGGGCTTGACGATAGTGCTGATTACGCACGGCATGGATGTCATCAGGACGGTGTGCGACAGAGTGGCTGTTATCGATGCCGGCCTTATTGTTGAAACCGGCGAAGTGCTGGACGTATTTCTGCACCCCCAGCATCCGGTCACGCAGTCGCTGTTGTCGGAAAGCGGCATCGACGCGGAAGGCTGGCGCGATATGGCGCAAGGCGTAGGCGGTACGCTGATACGCCTGAGCTTTCGCGGCGCGGCCACCGCGCAGCCCATGCTTAGCCGAGTCAGTCGTGAGCTTGGGCTGGATTTGAGCATTTTGCAGGGCTCGGTCAGCCGCATCAAGGATACGCCTTACGGGCAGTTGGTCATTTCCGTGCAGGGCGATGCACAGGCCCAAGAGAAAATGGCCGGGCTGTTCGCCCACGAAGGCATCGAGTGCGAGGTGTTGCGGCCATGATATTTGCCAATATGGACTGGGCGCTGATTGGCGAAGCCACCATAGATACCCTGTTGATGACGGGTTTTTCCTTGGTGTTCACGATTATTATCGGCTTGCCGCTGGGCATTCTGCTTTTTCTGACCAGCAAGCGGCAGATGCTGGAAAACGGCCCCGTCTATCACGTGCTTTCTTTTGTGGTCAACGTGCTGCGGTCGGTGCCTTTCCTGATTTTGCTGATCGTCATGATTCCGTTGACGCGCGTGCTGGCGGGCACTTCGCTGGGTGTAGAGGGCGCTGTGCCTCCCCTGGTGGCTAGTGCGGCGCCGTTTTTTGCCCGTTTGGTCGAGAACGTGTTGCGCGAGCTCGACCCCGGTGTGTCGGAAGCCTGCCGCGCCATGGGCGCGAACTCGCGCCAGACGGTGCTGATGGCGCTGGTGCCCGAAGCCACAACGGGCATAGTGGCCGCAATCATTGTCACTGCCATTGCCCTGGTGGGCTATTCGGCCATGTCCGGCGTGATTGGCGGCGGCGGCTTGGGCGATCTGGCTTTGCGTTTCGGCTACCAGCGCTACCAGACGGACGTCATGGTGGTAACGGTTGTCATTCTTGTCGTAATGGTGCAGCTTTTGCAGGTATTTGGCGACAGGCTGGTCGCCAGGCTGAACCGGAAATAATGTTATCAAGGGGTTTTTTATGTTTTTGAAGAAATTTGCTCCGGCCCTGGCCGTCAGCGTTGCCGCCTTGCTGGCCGGCACGGCAGCCCACGCCGAAAAGCTAAGCGTTGCCGCCACGCCAGTGCCCCATGCCGAGCTGCTTGAACTGGTCAAGCCCGTGCTTGCCAAAGAAGGCGTAGAGCTGGACATCAAGGTGTTCACCGATTACGTGCAGCCCAACCAGCAAGTGGCCGACGGTCAGATCGACGCCAACTTTTTCCAACACCAGCCTTACCTGGATTCCTTCAATAAAGAACACAAGACCAAACTGGTTACGGTCGGGCTGGTGCATGTCGAGCCTTTCGGCGCCTATTCCAGCAAGATCAAAAACATCAAGGATCTGAAGGACGGCGCATTGATCGCCTTGCCCAACGATCCTTCCAATGGCGCCCGTGCCTTGTTGCTTTTGCAAAAGCAGGGCCTGATCAAATTGAAGGACCCAAGCAACATTCTGGCGACCTCGCGCGATATCGTCGAAAATCCCAAGAAATTGAAGTTCCGCGAACTTGAGGCCGCGACCTTGCCGCGCATTTTGCCCGACGTCGACCTGGCGCTGATCAACACCAACTATGCTTTGGAAGCCGGCCTGAATCCGATCAAGGATGCGCTGTTTATCGAAGGCGCCGACTCGCCTTATGCCAACATCGTGGTCACTACCGAAGCCAAGAAAGACGATCCGGCGATCAAGAAGCTGGTCAAGGCGCTGAACAGCCCTGAAACCCGGCAATTCATTCTGGACAAGTACAAAGGCGCCATCGTTCCCGCGTTCTAATTCCATTGCCCTATCAAACGTGTACTTTATCGGCTTCGCTTGCCTTGCAAAAGTAATGTCTGCGCTTCGCCTTCGCGTTTGATCTAAAAATGGAATAAACGGCGTTGAACATCCCTTTCCGTACACGTAAAAAGCGGCTGCCAGCCGCTTTTTTTCGGTTACCATACATTTTTTACGGCTGCCGTCATAAGCGGCAGCCTTAGGAAGCTCTCATCCGAGTGTTGGACGACCACAGAAAATAAGGAGTCATGTATGTTCAAGAATAAATTCAAAGCGGCGTTGGCCGGATTGGCGCTTGCCATGGCATTGCCGGCAGGCAATGCGGCCGCCCAGGCCAAAGAGCTACTGGTCGCCACCGACACGGCTTTCGTTCCGTTCGAATTCAAGCAGAATGGTAAGTACACCGGCTTTGATATTGAACTTTGGGATGCCATCGCCAAACAGGCGGGCTTTAAATACAGCCTGCGTCCCATGGACTTCAACGGTATTATTCCAGGCTTGCAAACACGCAATATCGATGTGGCCCTGGCCGGCATCACTATCCGCGACGATCGCAAGAAGGTTATCGATTTCTCCGACCCCTATTATGAAAGCGGTCTGGCGATTCTTGTCAACAAAGACAACAACGCCATCAAGACGGCCAAAGACCTGGAAGGCAAGATGGTTGCCGTTAAAATCGGCACCGCCACGGTGGATTACCTGAAAGCCAACGTGCCTAACGCCAAGCTCAAGTTATTTCCCAACATCGACAATGCCTTCCTTGAACTGGCTACGGGCCGCGTGGATGCCGTCGTGCACGATACCCCCAATTTGCAGTATTTCGCCAAGACCGGCGGTCAGGGCCGTGTAAAAGTGGTGGGCTCGCTCAAGAGCGGCGACTTCTACGGAATTGCTTTCCCCAAGGGCAGCGATCTGGTTCCGGCCGTCAACAAGGCGCTGAAAGCATTGCACGACAATGGCAAGTACGACGCCCTGTATACCAAGTGGTTCGGCCAGAAGGTTAAGTAAGCTGCGGCTTATTCATTGCGGCGATCCGGCCAATGCGCCTTTTGGATCGCCGTTTTCGTTTTAATGACGGTGGCTCAGGCGCGAGCATCGCTTATTTCTCTGTAAGGCAATCAACGTGACTTTTGAATGGTCTGTCATTTGGGCCGCCATGCCCAGCCTGCTCGAAGGCGCAAAAATGACGATACAAATCACTTTGCTTGGTTTGATCGGCGGCACGCTCATTGGCTTCCTGACCGGTGTCGTCACAACCTACGTAAAGGTTGTCGTCACCTGGAAAACCACAGCCATAGCGATCATTAGCCTGATTGCCCTGTATTTGCTGATACGCCTGGCGTCGTGGTTCGGCACCCAGTTTCTTGCCGGGGTGCCCGACTGGGCGTGGCTGGCATTGCAGCTAGCTATCGTAGCCGCTCTGTTGTGGCGTTTCGCCACCTATATACCCGTTGCGCTTTCCTTCCTCGCGCAAGTGTATATCTTGCTTATACGCGGCACGCCCATCGTTGTGCAGGTCATGTTCATTTATTTTGCGCTGCCCTTGATCTTCGGTTGGCGCATCGATGCGGTGCTGGCAGCCATTTTTACCCTGGTCATCAACTCTGGCGCGTACATTGCCGAGATCGTGCGCGGCGCCTTGCTGTCGGTGCCCAAGGGGCTGAAAGAGGCCGGTCAGGCCATGGGTCTGCCGTTCTACAAGATACTGAC
>DATCYE010000214.1:0-2425 GCA_036570485.1 Pusillimonas sp.
GATATGGTAGAGCCCGTTGGGGTCGTACTCCATGCTGGCGGTATCGGTAAATGCAATCGTGCGTACCGGCCGATTTTCGATCTCAAGGCTGCGGCCGCCGGCATAGAAGCTTCCGAAGCGGGCGATATTCGTCATCGTTGATCTTGCAACCGGCCAATCATTTTTTCACGAGCGGGCACTGGCTGTCCGCAAGCGGCCAGACCAGGTCTTTGCCCGGTATCGTGGCGACGATGTTGTAGTCGTCCCACGGCCCAGTGGATTCCTCCGGGGTTTTGACCTGCGCCAGCAGCATGTCCCGCACTACCAGTCCGTCGGGCCTGACATGGGCATTCCGGCTGAAGGCGTCGTCTATCGGCAACGTGCGGAACTTGGCCATGACGGCGTCGGCGTCGTCGGTGCCCGCGGCCTTGACGGCCTGCAGATAGTGCCGCACCGAGCCATAAACGCCTTCTTGCAGGAACGTGGGCGCTTTACCCAAGCGCTTCTGAAACTTCCGGGTAAACGCGCGTGTGGCATCACTGGTGTTCCAATAAGAGGGTACGGTCAGGTAAGTACCTTGCGCGCTTTCCAGGCCCAGGCTGTGCACGTCGGTGATCATCAACAGCATGGCCGCCAGATTTTGCTTGCTTTTACCTTTGCCTATACCGAATTCGCCCGCCTGCTTGATGGCGTTGACGGTATCGCCACCGGCATTGGCCAAGGCGATGACTTGTGCGCCCGATGCCTGCGCCTGCAACAGGAAGGAAGAGAAATCCGCCGTATTCAGGGGGTGATAAACGGTGCCCAGCACCTTGCCGCCATTGGCCTGTACAACGTCCTGCGTATCTTTGGCCAATTGTTTGCCGAACGCGTAATCGGACGCCAGGATGAACCAGGTTTTCTTGCCGTTTTTAACTACGGCGCTGGCTGTACCCCGCGCCAGCGCATAGGTGGTGTACGTCCATTGCACCGTATAGGGCGAGCACTGCGCTTGCGACAGGGCGGTGGTGCCCGCGCTGGAAATCAACACGATTTTTTTCTTTTCGCGCGCAATGTTCTGTACCGCCAGCGCCACCGACGAGTTCGGTAAATCCACGATGACGTCGACACCGTCCACATCGAACCACTTGCGCGCAATGGCGCCGCCAACGTCGGGCTTGTGCTGGTGATCGCCGTAAATAACCTCGATGGGATGGCCCAGCACGCTACCGCCGGCTTCTTCGACGGCAATGCGCGCGGCTTCCACAGACCCTTTGCCGGTTGCATCGGACACGACGCCGGACATATCGGTAAGCACGCCGATCTTGATGGGATCGGCGCTGGCGGCCAAGACTGAAGGCGGTACCGCCAACGTCATGGTTGCCAGCACCGCCGCGATTATTGTGGATTTCATGATTTCTTCTCCTTGCATGCGTCCAATGGGCGAATGCGCCCCAGGCTCCCTAAGGGCCTCCACCCTTTTCATAATTCATTATCGCTCCGCGCCCGCCAGCGGCTTCTACATGAATACCCTAGGTCGCGGATGCGGACATCATTCTCAAGAAAGCAAAAACGTACCCCGTTCTTCTTGATTCAACTGTGAAACCAGGCCAATCTCCCAAGATAAATAACGGCGCGCAGCGTCTTTGCACTCCTGGAGCTGATGTTCGAAAAACAAATAATCAATTCGTTGCGAATAAGGAGGATCATCTGGCGTCGATTCTGTTGCCAACCCCTCAGCCAACCAACTCGCGAAGCCGCCTGACAATATTCGTATATCCGTCAAACCATTGTGTTCGAGATCGCTTGCGGCCAGAGCAGCCACGCCAGCCTCATCAGAGATCAGTACAACACAAGGTGCCATAGGCGCGATATTCAGCAAAAAAGGACGTATCGACCACCGGGTGCCCGCGGCATGCATGGCGCGGTAATCGGTGCTTGATCGCAAGTCATACGCGATTGCCGCACCGGATGCGAGGCCTCTTGCCAATTCTTTTGCACCCAGCACAGGAAATGCGGGAAGAGACGGCTTCGCTCTTATAGGTATATCCAGATCGGCATCTATCCCCTCCCGTAATACACTGACGTCCCACCCCATTTGCTTCAGCCATGTTGCTGTTGTCGGGGCTCGCACACCATCTGAATCGAATAGAACGATCCTTGCGTTGCGTACCCCTATGAACTCATCCGTGGCCTGGACCAACTGCCCCCCAGGCGTATGTTGCGCACCTTGCAGCGAGCCTGCCCTGAACTCTTCCTCCGTCCGGATATCACACAAGAATAATGTGCGATCCCGCTCTCCCAGCCACCGTCGCACCGTTGCCGTGTCGACCATCAGCACACCATGTTTGCCGGCCAGCACTTCGGCGGAGTGCCGCAAGGCGGCCAAATCCATATCTTGCGAAACCTCGGGATATCGGTCATTGCTCCCGTAGCCTAAAGGCAAGTCCGCAAGAAACCACCCTTG
>DATCYE010000215.1:0-6915 GCA_036570485.1 Pusillimonas sp.
AAGCGCTACCCCTTGGCACGCGGCAAAATCCGCTGCCTGGGCGAGCTGCCCGACGGCCAGCGTTTCGACGTTGCCGATCCGTACAAAAAATCGCGCGACGCATTCGAACAAGCTCATGCCGCTATCGAACGCGGCGTCGACCACTGGGTACAGCGTATCCGCCAAATCGGATGAAAATCAAAAAATCAAGATGACCATACCTGACCACGACATGCAGCCCAGCCTCGCAGACCAACAAGACAGAGACGACGTCGACTTGCTTGGCCTGCTCGACACCGTAATCGAAGCCCGTTGGCTGATCGCCGGCATTACCGCCGTCATTCTGTTCTTCGGCATCTTGTATGCCTTCCTGAAGCAGCCGGTGTATCAGGCCGACAGCCTTATACAAGTGGAACAGGGCGAGGGACCGGCCAGTAACGCGCTCAGTGAAATGACCGCCTTATTCAACGTGCAGTCGCCCGCATCGGCCGAGATCGAAATCCTTCGATCGCGGCTGGTGGTGGGCCGCGCTGTAGACAATCTACGACTGCACTTAAGCGCGCGACCCGACTACTTGCCGTTGGTGGGGCACTGGCTTTCTTCAAGCGCAACAGAGCTTTCGGAGCCCGGATTTCTGGGCATGGACGGCTATGTATGGGGCACGGAATCGATCCGGCTGGACCGCCTGGACATGCCCGCCGAACTGGAAGGCACGCAACTGACGCTGATCGCCACCGAAAACGGCTACACGCTGTACGGGCCAGACGAATCGGAACTGGCACAAGGCAAAGTGGGCGAGCTGGTCAACTTCGAACTGCAAGGCGCCCCCGCCCAGATCCGGATCGCCGCCCTGAACGCCAAGCCCGGCGCCCGTTTCATCGTAGCCCGCCAATCCCGCATCTCGATGATCAAGAGCCTGCAAGGCTCGCTGGATGTCTCCGAAAAAGGCAAGCAATCGGGCGTGCTGTCTGTTGTCATGGCCGGCACCGATCCACAGCGCATCACACATATATTGAATGCCATCGGCCAAGCCTACGTCGACCAGAACATCGAACGCAAGGCCGCCGAAGCGGAAAAATCACTAGCCTTCCTGAACGACTTCCTGCCCCAGCTAAAAGCCAAGATGGATGAAGCGGCCGACCGCTACACGGCCTTTCGCGACAAGCACGGCACCTTCGACCTGGGCACGGAAGGCTCCTTGTCTTTGAATACGTCGGTGCAACTGAAGTCGCAACTGTTCACCCTGGAACAAAAGCGCCGTGAACAAGCCGCGCTATACACCGAAGCCCACCCGGCCATGCAAGTGCTGGACAGGCAGATTGCAGCGGTCAAGAAAGAAATTGCAGAGCTATCCAAGAAAATCAGCACCCTGCCCGATCTGGAACAGCAGTTGCTGACACTGATGCAAGACGTCAAAGTCAACGGCGAGCTCTACGTCAACCTGCTTAATAGCGCCCAACAACTGCGACTGGTCAAGGAAGGCAAGATCGGCAATGTGCGGGTTGTCGATACCGCCGTCGTTCCCGGCAAACCCATCCAGCCCAACAAGCCACTGGTCTTGTCGGTGGCGCTGTTGCTGGGCCTGGTTGTGGGCGTTGGCATAGCCTTCCTGCGCAACATGATGCGCCCCGGCATCAAAGACCCGGCCGACATCGAATCCACACTGGGACTGAATGTGTTCGCCACCGTGCCGCATACAGCGGGCCAAACAACACTACATCGACTGGTCATGGAGCGCCGCCCAGGCAATCATGTTCTGGCCAGCACCGCGCCAAGCGACCCCGCTATCGAAAGCTTGCGCAGCCTGCGCACCGCATTGCAATTCGGCATGCTGGACGCGCCCAACAATATCGTATTGTTCAGCGGCCCCACGCCCAGCATCGGCAAATCCTTCACCAGTGTCAACTTCGCCGCAGTGCTGGGCGCTGCCGGCAAACGCGTGCTGCTGGTGGATGCCGACCTGCGCAAAGGCTATATCCATCAATATTTCGGCCTGCACCGCGCCAAGGGTGTCAGCGAGCTGATCAGCGGCGCCATTTCAACAGAGCAAGCCATACGTCCCAACGTCTTGCCCAATGTCGACCTGATCACCACCGGCGTGCTGCCGCCCAATCCGGCCGAACTGCTGCTCTCGCAGGCCACTCCAAAAGCTCTGGCGGCACTGTCCGGCCGTTACGACATCGTGCTGCTGGATACAACGCCCATACTGGCCGTGTCCGACGCCATGGCGCTGGCCCCGCATGCGGGGGCCGTCTTCCTGCTGGCCCGCGCCGAAATCACAACACTGGGCGAGCTGGAGGAATCGGTAAAACGCCTGCGCCAATCCGGCGCACGAATCAACGGCGTGATCTTCAACGACCTGTCCGCCTCCAGCCGCCGCTACGGCAGCAAGTACAGCAGCTATCGCTACACCCATTACGAGTACGGCTCGAAGGATGGCTGAACAGTGAGCACCCTGGGCAAACAAGTCGGTCACGGCATTGCATGGAATCTGGCCAATATGGTGGTCAGCCGAGGAGCATCGGTGGTTTTCACACTGTTCCTGGCACGCTTCCTGACGCCCGACGCCTTCGGCCTGATGGCCATGATCGCCATCTGCTACGCCCTGGCCGATGTCTTGATGGTGTCGGGTTTCGGCCAAGCCATCATTCGGCAAAAGCAGCTTGAAGACATCGATCTGTCGACCACGTTCGTCACCAACCTTGCCTTCAGCGTGCTGATCTATCTGGCGCTTTACCTGGCGGCGCCCTGGGTCGCCCGCTTTTACGAACAGGCCGAACTGATACCGCTGATACGCGTCATCGGATTCGTACTGTTCATCAATGCCTTCAAGGTAGTGCAGTTGGCCTTGCTGAACCGGGCCATGGATTTCAAGTCGTTGATGCGCATCAACTCGGCCGCCACCATCGTTGCAGGCACCATTGCCGTGCTCATGGCCTATGCCGGACTGGGCGTATGGAGCCTGGTTGCGCAGTTCATGATTGCCGCCGCCGTGTCCACGGGCCTGCTGTGGCTAAACGGCAGTTGGCAGCCCAGCCTGGCTTTCAGCACACAATCTTTCCGGCGGATGTTCGGCTTCGGTTCGAAGCTGACCCTGGAAAGCACCTTGAACGTGTTGTATGAAAATTCTTACGTGCTGGTCATAGGCCGCATCTTCAGCGCGGAGGCGACCGGCCTGTATTACTTTGCCAAGCGCATACGCGATCTGGTCGTCGACCAGTTGAACAGCGCCGTCCAGCAAGCCACATATCCGGCCATGGCGCAATTGCAGGACGATCTGGGCGACTTGCGCCGCATGTACCGCATCGTGCTGCAACTGCTGTTCTACATCATGGCGCCCGCCTTGCTGCTGGTCACCGTGCTGGCCGATCCCCTGTTCAGCCTTGCCTTCGATACTCGCTGGGCGCCAGCTGTGCCGTACCTTCAGTTGCTGTGCATCGCCGGCCTGTTGTTGCCGATTCATACAGTCACCTTCAACATGCTGAAGGTACGGGGCAGAACCGATCTGGTGCTGTACACAGGCATCGCCAAAAAAGCCATACACCTGGCACTGCTGGCGGCCTCGATTCCCTTTGGACTCATCGGCATCGTCACGGGCCAGATCGTGGCCGTAGCGTTGTCCAGCCTTTACTACATGCATTGCTCCGCCACCCAAATAGGCTACAGCTGGCGCACCCAATTGCTGGATATGTTCGAGCCCATAGCGGTGGCCGCCGTTTGCGCGGGCGCCACCGCCTGGCTGATGCATGCCGCCGCCCCAAGCCCCGCCTGGCATGTATTGGCAGGCGCTTGTTGCTACGCCATTTTCTACCTTTTGCTTAGCCAGCTGTCTGGCGTTTCGGGCTATGTGTTCCTGAAAGAAAGACTGCATATCTGGCGCCGCCGCAAGGCCAGCGCAATACCGGGGACCGAGACATGAGCGGCCATCCAAACGACAGCGCAGAAAACGATCCCATGAAGCAAACCCTGTTCATCGGCGAATATACATCCAGGAATGTCGGCGACGGCATCATCAAGCTGGCCATCGAAAAGCTGTGCGCAAAGCACGACATTACGGCGACGTTTCGCGACTTCTACGGCGGCACGCCGGCTTTAACCTCAGCCCAATCCAGCTCGCCCGATTCCGTCACGCCCCAAAGCACGAGCGCCGCGCCGCGCGCGCCATCGTGGCCGCAGCGCCTATGGCACGCCCTGCTGCGCATCGCCCTAGTCAACTACGCCATCGCGCTGCTGTTCTATGCCACCCGCTATCGCAGCAACGCAGCCGGCTATCAGGTACAGCGCTACCAGCAGGTGGTAATAGGCGGGGGCAATCTGCTGATGGACAACTACCTGAATTTTCCGTTGCTTATCTTGCGCATCGTGCAGCAGTGCGAACGCCACGGCGTGCCGGTCAAGCTGTTCTCGGTCGGCGCGGGCAAACGCTACAGCTGGCTGGGCCGCAAGATCACCGCGCGCATCCTGCGGTCCAAGGCCGTAGATTGCGTGGTCTGCCGCGACGGCAACAGCTACAACCTGATCAGGGACATAGGCGGAGTAGCCGTCCATCAAAAAATTCGTTGCGGTGTCGATACCGGCCTGTATTTGACCCGCAGCGACGCCCCGGCAGCGCCTGGCAATACCGTTGGCCTGGGGGTCATCGCGCCCTCGGCCCTGCAGGCCGTAACGCCCGAGCACCCCATGGCCAAGCCGCAATACGCCCTGCAATGGTGGGACGCCCTGATCGGCGCGCTGGCCGAGCAGATCGGCGCCGAGCACATAGAACTGATCTCCAACGGCTCAGGCGTGGACAACGACTTTGCGTACGCCGTATGGCAAGCGCTATCGCCCAAATACCCGGGCCTGTCGGTATGCACTTCCATCGAGTCGCCTGCCGACCTGATCCAGCGCATAGGCAACTACAAAGCCCTAGCCGCCTACCGCATGCATGCCACGGTGGTCGCCATGGCGCTGGACGTACCCGTGATCGGATTCGAGTGGGACCCCAAAGTCTTGCAACTGTTCACTTATTGCGGCAAGCCAAAAGCCTGCGTATCTCTTGCCGAATTCATGCAGCGCCCGGCAAGCGACATCATCACCGCCCTGCTGCGCCAGACTCCCGCGCAACTGGCACCTTTACGTCAATCACTGGATAGGGATTTTCGCCATGCAACCTATGTCTGAATCCACCATAGCAATGATAAGCCCGCCGACCACTGCGGCCCGTCGCGCAACAAGCGCAAAAGTGGCTCTGTTCATTCCTTCGCTACACGGCGGCGGCGCGGAGCGCGTCATGGTATCGCTGGCCAACGGCCTGGCGGCCAAGGGGCTGGACGTGGACCTGGTGCTGGCCCGCAAGGCCGGTGTCTACCTGGCCGATGTGGCCTCCGGCGTACGCATCGTCAACTTGGCTGCGCCCCGTACGCGCCAAACCCTGCGGCCGCTGGTGCGCTACCTGCGCCAAGAGCGCCCCGCCACCCTGGTATCGGCCATGAATTACGTCAATATCATCGCCAGCTGGGCCTGCCGCATCGCCAAGGTAAGCACCCGCCTGGTCCTGACCGAACACGCCAACCTTAGCCAGTTGCTGTCGGACTCGAACCGTGGCGTGGCCTGGTGCCTGCCGTGGCTGATGCGGCCCGCCTATGCGCGCGCCGATGCCATTATTGCCGTCTCCGACGGCGTCGCGCAGGATCTGGCCGCCAGGCTGGGCTGCACCATGCAGCGCATTCATACGCGCCACAACCCCATCGACACCGCCAGTCTGGCCATCAAAAGCACAGAGCCGCTGAACCACCCCTGGTTCGTCGCGGATGCGCCGCCGATGATTGTTGCAGCGGGCCGGCTTAGCCCTGAAAAAGATTTTCCGACTTTGATCCGTGCTTTCGCCCTGCTGCGCGCGCAGCGCCCCCTGCGTCTGGCCATACTGGGTGAAGGTGAACAACGCCAGGCACTGGAGGCCCAGATAAGCGAACTGCCCTGCAAAGAAGACATCTTGCTGGCAGGCTTTCATGCCAACCCCTACACCTGGATGAGCCGGGCCGGCGTCTTCGTGCTGTGCTCACGTTGGGAAGGGTTTGGCAATGTGCTGGTCGAGGCCATGGCCTGCGGCGCGCCCGTGGTCAGCACCGCCTGCCCCAGCGGGCCGGAAGAAATCCTGGAACAAGGCCGCTGGGGCAGGCTGGTGCCGGTGGGCGATGCCGCCGCGCTGGCGCAGGCCATAGCCCTGACCCTGGCAGACCGGAATCCGCCCGACGTTCGGTTGCGCGCGCAAGACTTCAGCGTCGACCGTGTGATTGAAACCTATTTACCGCTATTGCTTCCCCGCGCCACGGCGCCCCTACCCCTATGACACGCAGCCAAGGAATACTATGTGCGGCCTGACCGGCTTCCATACGCCAGCCCCAAACGCAGCGCTGCGCAGCACGGCTCTTCACATGGCCGATGCGCTGACGCATCGCGGCCCGGACGATGCAGGGGTCTGGGCGGACGAAGCCTGCGGCCTGGTTCTGGCGCATCGCCGGCTTTCCGTGCTGGAACTGTCTGCGGCCGGGCACCAGCCCATGCAGTCGCCCGACCAGCGTTATGTCATTGCCTTCAATGGCGAGATCTACAACCATCTTGATCTACGCCGGCAACTGGACGCGGACGGCCGGGCACCCAACTGGCGCGGCCATTCCGACACCGAAACCCTGCTGGCCTGCGCCAGCGCCTGGGGCGTAGAAAAAATGCTGACCGCCGCAACCGGCATGTTCGCCCTGGCGCTATGGGACAAGCAGACCAACCGGCTTTTCCTGGCGCGCGACCGGCTCGGCGAAAAGCCCTTGTACTGGGGCTGGCAAAACGATGTGTTGCTGTTCGGGTCGGAGCTAAAGGCGCTGCGCCGCCATCCGGCTTTCGGGGCCCAGGTAAACCGGCAAGCGCTGGCCTCTTTTATGCGGCACGGCTACATCAGCG
>DATCYE010000216.1:0-2127 GCA_036570485.1 Pusillimonas sp.
AACAGGTTAAGGCAACTGCACGTATTTTAGGCGACGAGGTCTGGCGCCGTTTTCCCTGGAGTTGCGGCGCTGACGGTGGTTTCGTGTTGCCGATGACGACCGAACCGCAAGAGGCCTTGCTGAATCGTACATGGCGTCCAACCTTGTCCGTTACCGGCGCAGAGGGCTTGCCAGCCCTGAGCAGTGCCGGCAATGTCTTGCGCCCGCGTACGGCCTTCAAGCTCTCCTTGCGTTTGCCGCCTCTTATCGATGCCGTGGCTGCCGCGCAGGAATTGAAGGCCTTGCTGGAAGCCGATGCGCCTTACAACGCCAAGGTTATCTTCAGACCCGATCAGGGCGCGGCCTCGGGATGGAATGCGCCCGCCTCGGCAAACTGGCTGAGCGCGGCGCTGGACGCCGCTTCGCAGAAATATTACGGCGCACCCTGCGGCTATATAGGGCAGGGTGGAACCATACCTCTAATGAGCTTGCTGCAAGAAGGGTTTCCGAAATCGCAATTCATGGTGTGCGGCGTATTGGGGCCGCAATCGAATGCTCATGGCCCCAATGAGTTCCTGCATGTGCCTTATGGCAAGAGGCTTACCGCAGCCGTTGCACAAACCATTGCGGCGCTGCCGCAGTAGCCGCCGGCTAAACAGCCATAATCAGCGTACAGGCAGAAAGTTGAAAAACAGCAGGCCTTGCACGTAGTTGATGCCGACGCGCCGCAGGTTTTCGTCCAGCAGGTTGGCGACCAGGTCCAGACGGCCGACCAGTTGCCCGAATTCACGCTCGAAACTCAGGTTGGTCGCTACGCTGGACATTTCATTGGCCAACAGCAGGGGCCGTCCGGCCGCATCGCGTCGGCTGGCCAGCAGCCAGGCAGCCACCTCTACGTTGCGGGCCGCGTTATACACATGCTGGGCATTGAGCGCATCCGATATATAAAAGCGCGTCTTGCCGCCGTGAGCGCCGATTATCATATTGGCCATGCCGAATATGAAAGCACCCACGCGGTCGCCACGATAGGCGGGGTCCAAGGCAACCGCCAGTATTTCTACGTCGTGCAGCGAAGCCAGTTCTGCCGGAGCCTGACCTGTTTGTATGGCTTGCTGCCCCTGTTGCACAGCGGCTTCCAGACTGATGGCGCCCGTTTTGCGCCACTCGGCCGGGTTGCGTCTATACAGTTTCTCGAGCAGGCGCGACAGGCTGTCCAGATTGTCGCGCATGGCAATGGTTACGGTACGGTTGAAGTCGGTTTGCGCAAACTGGTCGAAGGACATGTTTTCGTTGTGCGGAGCGCCTTCGGTGCCGCCGCTTGAAACGCAGCCGACAAGCGTCACGCCGACCATAAAAGTCGTAAGAATTATGCCTGCCCTGCGCCAGCCTCTCATTCCATTGTTATCCGTTTTCTTTATTATGTATTGCGGCGCCCGAGTGCTTCCAAGCGTCCTCCCGGGCTAGACTTTATCAGAAAATCTTTACCGCAAAACGTCATCTTCGTCAGGCATCGCGCCGGCGGGGTAGCATGTCGATGGCATGCATAACAGTCAAACTTCCAGCCACGCGAAACAGGACTTCAATAAATGGATAATCAAATAAGGCGCGGTTCTCTGGAAATGGTCGGCGCTATGCTGATTTCAGGGACGATAGGCTGGTTCGTGCTGGTGTCGGGGCAGCCCGTGCTTGACGTGGTGTTTTGGCGTTGCGCTATCGGCGCGGCCACCTTATTGGTAATTTGCGGCTCAATGGGCTTTCTACGCCCCGGCCTGTTGACCTGGGCTCGGTTTGGCTGGGCTGTAATCAGCGGCGTGGCGATTGTGGCGAACTGGGTCTTGCTGTTTGCCGCGTATTCGCGCGCATCCATAGGTATTGCCACAGCGGTGTACAACACGCAGCCTTTCATGCTGGTGGCGCTGGGTGCCCTGTTTTTGGGCGAACGCATCACCCTGGACAAGATGGTGTGGCTAATTTTGGCCTTTGCAGGCATGCTGGCCATTACCCAGCAACACGGTGCGCCCACATATGGGGATGGCGATAGCTATCTGCTGGGCATCGCACTGGCGTTGGGGGCAGCCTTTCTGTATGCCATCGCAGCACTGCTGGTAAAGCGCCTGACCGGCACGCCGCCGCACCTTATCGCGCTTA